>JBFFMB010000042.1:0-8307 GCA_041554455.1 Bacteroidales bacterium | reverse complement strand
TGAATAAACTATACGTACATCAGCTCCATTGGCTTTTTCAATATCGAGCGATGAAGTTGAACCAGGAACCCGAATCAAGTCGCCATAAGTTGTGATAATGACATCGTCTAAGCGACTATAAGCGATGGCTTGATCGATGTATTTGCGATCGGAAACACAAACTGGACAACCAGGGCCAGAGACTAGCGTTATGTTTTTGGGAAGGAGTGAAGGAATCCCAAATTTTTGGATCGACATAGTGTGACCACCACAAACTTCCATCAATCGGATTTCTTTTTTAGAGATATTTTTAATCTGTCTGGCAAGTTCTAATACCAGTTCTTTGTTTCTGAACTCATCAATATATTTCATGTGCCTTCTTTTTTAAACTAAGCGTTCACCACTCTCTTTTTCTTCTTCATCCATTTGCTTATTAAGATCTTCGAACTCTTCAAAAACTTTCAAGGTTTCAAGAGCTTCTTCTTCACTAATTTTCTGAAGAGCAAATCCGGTATGGAGTAAAATATAGTCACCTATTTTTACATCATCCACCATTTGAAGACTGGCATTATATTCGGTTCCTCCTACAGAAACAACAGCCATATCTCCTTCAATCTTTTCTACTTTTGCAGGTATACTTAAACACATATCTTTTCTTTTATATGATTCCTAATTTTCTTTTTTTAGCTGCTATTGCAATTTGTCCGAGTGCTAATCCACCATCGTTTGATGGGGTTTGCTGATGAGAGAAAACCTCAAAATTCTGTTTTTCTAGAAGAACCTCAATCTTTTCTGCTATGAAACGATTTTGAAAACTGCCTCCTGACAATACAACTTTGTTTAGTCCTCTTTCATTTCTCAGCTTTTCAGCGACTGCAAAAATAATATTAATAATAGTATGATGGAATTTAGCAGCGATAATTCCTTGGCTTACACCCTTATTTAGATCAGAAAGAATGCCTTCAAAGAGTTTTTTTAGATCAATAAAAGAACCCATTTCAAAATCATAGCTTTCCTCACAATTTGTATCAATTGCAGCCTCTAAACGCATGGGAGCTTCCGCATGAAAACTTGCATTTATACATAAGTTTATGAGTGCTGAAACGGCGTCGAAAAGTCTTCCGCAGCTTGATGTTTCAGGACAATTGAGATTTTTCTCTAGCATGTCAATCACAAAATCAAATTCGAATTCAGGAATGTCTTTTAAAAAATCAAAATTTGATTTATGAAAGTCTCGTCCAAAGTATTTGTAGAGGTAACTAACAGCCATTCGCCAAGGCTGTTTTGTTGCCTTATCGCCCCCCGGCATTTTAACGTAATCAAAATAAGAGAAGCGTTCATAATCTGCCAAATCACAAACGAAAAATTCACCACCCCAAATTTTACCATCATCACCTAAACCAACCCCATCGAAGGCAATTCCAATGACTTTTTCATCCAACTGATGCTCGGCCATACAGGAGGCAATATGCGCATGATGATGCTGGATGCCAATTTTGGGGACCTCATGCTCCATCGCATATTTTGTAGAGAGGTAATCAGGATGCAAATCGTGGGCAATTAATACAGGATTAATTCGAAAAAGCTGTTTAAAACGCTCAGCAGATTCTGCGTAAAATTCCAGGGTCTCAGCATTTTTAAGATCACCTATATGTTGACTTAAAATGGCCTGATTTCCTTTACCTATGGCGAAACAATTGACTAGTTCAGCTCCTGATGCAAAAATTCCGTCAACGTTTATATTTAATCGGGTAGGAGTGGGCACAAATCCACGTGAACGCCTGATTAACCTCGTTTTATTGTTAGCGATAAAGGCCACCGAATCATCCGTTCTATTATGAATATCACGATTGTAAGTTAAAACGGCATCTGCAATTGCTCCTAGCTGAGTATGAGCAATTTCGTTATCAATAATAATAGGCTCATCTGAAATATTTCCACTGGTTAGTACAATGACAGGTAATTTAAGTTGATTCATTAATTGATGATGGAAAGGCATATATGGAAGCATTACTCCAACCGAATTAAAGCCCATGCAAACACTAGGAGCTAATTTTTTACTGTTTTTTATTAAAACAATGGGTCTTCTCCAAGAAGTTAATAATTCTTGTTCATCCTTCGTGCATTCTGCAAAAGTGTTGAGTGAGTTCAGATCATTACACATCACAGCAAAAGGTTTTCCATCTCTGTTTTTGGCTGCTCTTAATTTCTGTACCACCATTTCATTATTGGCATCGCAAGCTAAGTGATAACCCCCCAAGCCCTTCATTGCAACTATTTTCCCTTCTTCGAGTAAATTGCAAGTTTGTTTCAGTACTTCAGTGAAGTTAGTGATGGCTTCGTCTTGATAGTGTAATTTGTATGTGGGTCCACAATTGTTACAAGCTACAGGTTGAGCGTGAAATCGTCTATCCAGAATTTCGGTGTACTCAGAATGACAGATTTTGCAAAGCTCAAAAGGCTTCATGGTGGTTTTATCCCTATCGTAAGGTAAATCTTGTATAATGGTAAATCGCGGACCGCAATTGGTGCAATTTATAAATGAATAATCAATGCGATGTTCTTGTCTTTTTAAGTCAGCTAAGCACTCATCACAAACGGCAATATCAGGGCTAACCTCTGTTATTTCATCAGATTTATTCTCACTCTTAATGATTGAGAAATGTTTGAAGTTTTCTAATTGGATCTCTTCAGCCTTTATAGAAATAACATTTGATGCAAGTGGAGCTTCCTCTTTAATCGCTTTAATAAACTGATCGATTAACTCGGATCTTCCTTCAACTCTAATGAAAACACCGTTATTGCTATTTTCAACCCAGCCTAGTAAATCAAATCTTTTTGCAAGACGATAGATGAAGGGACGAAACCCGACACCCTGAACAAGGCCTTGTACATGAATTTGATTGTTAATTATTTCACTGCTCTTAGTCATTTATTTTTAGCGTTTTGTAGGAAGCTTCGGCAAAAATACTTTTTTTATTTGAACTCTTTTCTTTGACAATTGAAACTTCCTTCTAATTTTGTAAAAGAATTAATGATAAAATGCATTGAATTGCATTTACCCAAACCTAAATTATGAATCTACCAAAACGAACTGTTCAGCGCCTGAGTCGTTATCGTCGACTATTGAATAAATACCGCTATATGTCGGAACCTTATATTTATTCGCACGATCTTGCTCGCCTCCTAAATCTGAACCCTGTTCAAGTGAGACGCGATTTGATGTTAATTGCGTCCTCTGGTAATCATCGTAAGGGTTATAATGTGAATGAACTTAATGATTTAATCGGCGAAACTATTGATAGTAAGGAGATTCAGAAGATTGGAATTGTTGGAGCTGGACGATTGGGACAAGCTGTCTTGAATTATTTGGATGGAGAAGAATTGAATCTTCAGATTGTTTCAGTTTTCGACATTGATCCTCAAAAAATTGGTAAAAAATTTAGTGATGTTGTTTGCCACGATATCAGCAAAATATCGCAAGAGGTGTTGGATAAGAATATTTCGATAGGAATCATAGCTGTACCCTCTGAATTTGCAACATCAATAGCCGATATTCTTCTTAGTTCAGGAGTTGAAGGAATTTTGAATTTTACCAATGTTCATCTTGATCTGCCTAAGTCAGTTTACCTTAAAGAATTTGATATTATTACTTCACTTGAAGAAATGGCATATTTCGTTAAAAATAAATAATTTTTATAGATTATTTTTTATCACTGCCTAATATTCACAAAAACAGATGCTTAAGATTTTATTCACAATATATCTTATATTGACATATATCAATGGGTGGCGCTAAATAATTCATAACAAGTAAGCTATGGAATTCATATATAAATAGCTGAATATAAACTTATTATTTAAAACACTTCTAAATTTTCCCATTCCTACATATATATGTGAAAAACATGTAAATTTGCCTCACTTGTTAATAAATTAACAGATAAGGCAAGATAATAATTCAATTTAAGGTATATTAAAAATAAATTTTTATTTATGAGAACTACTGTAAAAAGCATTATTGGGAAATACAATAATGATAAAACCAGATTGATGGACATTCTGATTGATACTCAGAATGAACTTGGTTTTATACCTAGTGAAGCTGTTGAGGTCATTGCTGAGGGGTGTGGTTTATCAAAAGTGGATGTTGAGCAAACACGTTCATTTTACCATTTCTTTACATGCAAACCTGTTGGTGAATATGCAGTTTACCTGAATGACAGCGTAATTGCGAAAATGATGGGACGTGATGAAGTTGCCAAAGCTTTTGAAGAAGCTGCGGGTTGTACTTTCGGGAATGTTTCTGAAGATGGAAAAATTGGGCTGTACAATACTGCATGTATTGGAATGAGTGACCAAGAGCCAGCAGCAATTATCAACAACACTGTATTTACCAGTTTAACTCCACAACTTGTTAAAGAAATTGTGGCTCAAATGAAAGAGGGTAAAAAAGTATCAGAAATGATGGGTCTTAAAGGGGAAGGGCAAAATGGCTCTAAACTCATTAATTCCATGGTGTTTAACAATATTCGCAAATCAGGGAAAGTGCTTTTCTCCGATTATGTAGAAGGTGCCTCTTTGAAAAAAATAGGTGGAATGACACCAAAAGACGTGATCAATGAAGTGAAAGCTTCTTATGTTCGCGGTCGTGGTGGTGCTGGTTTCCCAACGGGTATGAAATGGGATTTCTGTCGTCAATCAGAAGGAACACGTTATGTTCTTTGTAATGCTGACGAAGGTGAACCAGGGACATTCAAAGAAAGAGTGATTTTGACGGAAGTTCCAAAACTTCTTTTTGAAGGAATGGCTGTTGCTGCTTATGCAATCGACTCTAAAGAAGGTATTCTTTATCTAAGATACGAATACAAATATCTTGAAGCTTATTTAGAAAATGCGCTTGAAGAAATGAGAAAAGATAATTTATTAGGAAAATCTATTGGTGGCAAAGAAGGATTTGATTTTGATATCAGAATTCAATTTGGTGCTGGAGCCTATGTTTGTGGTGAAGAATCTGCATTGATCGAATCAGCAGAAGGAAAACGTGGTGAGCCTCGTAATCGTCCTCCATTCCCAGTTCAAAAAGGCTATAAAGATTCTCCAACAGTTGTAAATAATGTTGAAACCTTATGTTCGGTTGTTAAAATCATAAACGAAGGTGCTGAATGGTTTACAATGATGGGATCTAAAGAAAGTGCAGGTACTAAATTATTAAGTATTTCTGGAGATTGTAAATTCCCTGGTGTTTATGAAATTGAATGGGGAATGCGCGTTCGCGATATGCTTGATTTGGTTGGAGCCGAAAATGTACAAGCTGTACAAATTGGTGGCCCATCTGGCATTTGCATCGGACCAAAAGATTTCAAACGTACTATTTGTTTTGAAGATCTTCCTACGGGAGGTTCAATAATGATTTTTGATCATAGTCGTAGATTGATCGAAGATGTGGTGACAAATTTTACTGACTTCTTCATTGAAGAAAGTTGTGGTTCTTGTGTTCCATGTCGTGCGATTACCGTTTTAATGCGTCAAAAATTACAACGTATTATTGATGGACACGGAATTATGAAAGATATCGACGATTTAAAAGATTGGGGCGAAAAAATGAAAATTGCCAACCGTTGTGGTTTAGGGCAAACCGCTGCCGCGCCTATCTTGACAACCATCGAGAACTTCCGCGAGAAATATGAAGCATTGGTGAGCAAAGATGACTATAAATCTGAGTTTGATATGGCTTCTGCTGTTGCTGATTCTTGCAAATATGTAAACAGAGTTCCAAATCTATAATCATGGGTATCTTCAAAAATTTATTCGGTAAAAAGACTTCAGTTGATGACATAGTTGTTGAAGAAACAATTGTTGAAGCAAAAGAAGAAAAAACCGATGAAAATAAATCAAACAAAGAAGACAAAGAAATAAAACATAAAACAATGAGCGAAAAAATAAAATTCACCATAGACGGCAAAGAATGTCTTGCAGAAAAAGGACAAAACGTTCTTGACGCAGCTCTTGACAACGGTATTTATATTCCGTATTTATGTCACGTAAAAGGCGTTAAACAAGCAGGTTCTTGTCGTGTTTGTAACGTAAAAGTGGCTGGTCGTTGCATGACTGCATGCACAACTCCAGTAGCTCCAGGTATGGAAGTTGAAAACGATACCGCCGAACTACGCGATCTTCGTTTAGCGATCATCGAAGCTTTATTCGTTGAAGGAAATCACTTCTGTCCAGCTTGTGAGAAAAGTGGAAATTGTGAACTTCAAGCACTAGCATATCGCTATCAAATGATGGTTCCTCGCTTCCCTTATGCGTTCCCACAGAAAAAAGTTGAAGCTGATAATTCAAAAATTATTATTGACCGTAACCGTTGCGTCCTTTGTAAACGTTGTATTCGTTCTTTCAAAGACGAAAACGGTAAAAGTTACTTCGCATTTAAGAAAAGAGGTCACAAACTAGAAATTAGTTTGGATACTGAAGTAGCTGCTAACCTTACAGATAAGAAAGCTCAAGAAATTATGGACACTTGTCCTGTTGGAGCTCTTATCCATAAAGAAAAAGGTTTTGATGAGCCAATTGGTACTCGTAAATTCGATAAAGAGATGATTGGTAGTGAAATTAAAAGCGTAGTTTAACAAAATTAATGGAGGTAACAAATAATGAGTAAAGCAATAGTTGCAACAACATCATTAGCAGGCTGCTTCGGTTGTCATATGTCTTTATTAGATATTGACGATAGAATCCTTCAACTCATCGAATTAGTTGAGTTCAATAAGTCTCCGATTAACGACATCAAAACGTTTACAAAACAATGTGATGTAGGTTTGATCGAAGGTGGCTGCTGTAATAGTGAGAACGTTCATGTTCTTAAAGAATTCAGAAAAAATTGTAAGATATTAATTTCGGTTGGCGAATGTGCCATCATGGGTGGTTTACCAGCTTTACGTAATGGTATTCCTGTTCAAGAATGTATCGAAGAAGCATACCTTAACGGTCCTACCGTTAGTGCGGGTAGTAACGAAGAAAAAATTCTTCCAAACGACGCTGAACTTCCTATGATTCTTGATAGGGTGTATCCATGTCACGAAATCGTTAAGATTGATTATCATCTTCCTGGTTGTCCTCCTCGTGCGGACTTACTATGGGAAGCACTGGTAGCTCTTCTTACCGGAGGCGAACTAAAATTACCTTACGAAGTTGTTAAATTTGATTAAAAGATAGAAAAATGGCAAAAAAGATAACTATAGAACCTGTAACCAGAGTTGAAGGCCACGGTAAAGTGACCATTCACCTGGATGATAATGGAAAAGTTACGCAGAGTCGTTTACATATTGTTGAGTTCAGAGGATTTGAGCGTTTCGTGCAAGGTCGTCCATACTGGGAAGCTCCAGTATTAGTACAACGTTTGTGTGGTATTTGTCCTGTTTCTCACCACTTAGCAGCTGCCAAAGCATTAGACGTCATTGTTGGTGCGGGTACTGGTAATGGATTGACTCCAACTGGTGAAAAAATGCGTCGTTTGATGCATTACGGACAAATGTTCCAATCGCATGCACTTCACTTTTTCCACCTCGTTTCTCCCGATCTATTATTCGGTATTGATGCTGATCCGGCAATTCGTAACGTCATTGGCGTTGCTCAAAAATTCCCAGAATTGGCAGTACAAGGTGTCATGATGCGTAAATATGGTCAAGAGATTATTAGAGCGACAGCTGGTAAGAAAATTCACGGAACAGGTGCAATCCCTGGTGGAATTAACAAACACCTTACGGTTGCTGAACGTGAAGAGTTCTTAAAAGGACCAGATCCGATGAATATTGAAAAAATGATTTCATGGGCTCAGGATGCATTGGATCTTTTCAAAGGATACCACAAAGAACATGCTGGTTTAATTGATACATTCGCTGCTTTCCCATCAAACCACTTAAGTTTGGTTCGCGAAGATGGTGCCATGGATCTGTATCATGGTGTGCTTAGAGCGGTGGATGCCAATGGTAAGAAAATTCTTCATGATCTCGATTATCAAGACTACACTAAATACATTGGTGAGGAAGTTCGCGATTGGTCGTATATGAAATTCCCTTATTTATTAGAGTATGGTAAAAAAGACGGTTGGTACCGTGTTGGACCTTTGGCTCGTTTAAATACCTGTGAATTCATTCCTACTCCAATGGCTCAGAAAGAATTCGAAATCTACAAAGCATATACAAACGGTAAGCCTAACAATATGTCAATGCATATGCACTGGGCACGTTTGATCGAGTTATTGCACTCTGCTGAGATGATGAAAGAATTACTAAATGATCCAGATCTATTGAGAGGTGATTTAAC
>JBFFMB010000041.1:0-8423 GCA_041554455.1 Bacteroidales bacterium | reverse complement strand
TTAGTGGTGCATTGGATTGATTAGTGAGACTGCACTTCTCTGGGTATTTTGGTGTGATAGTTCTGTAAAAATCCTGAATGATTTTTAAATCTTTTTCGTAATCCCCACTGGGAGTTATGATCGGGCCATAGCCCCCCAATTTCTTTTTATAATCAACATAAACCAATGCGATAGGAACATTCGCTTTAAGAGCAATATGATAAAAGCCTTTTCGCCATCTATTCGCAAGCTTTCGAGTCCCTTCGGGAGTGATGGCTATATAAAATGATTCATTAGCATGGAACATTTCTGCCACTCGGTCAACTAAGTGTGTGTTTTTTGTTCGGTCCACAGGAATTCCTCCAGCAGCCTTTAGCATGGGGCCCATGATAAAATTAAAGGATTCTTTTTTAATCAAAAATGAGATCTTAAGTCCGGTATACCAATACGCTAAACGGCCAATAAAGAAATCGAAATTACTGGTATGAGGTGCTGCAATGATGACACATTTTTTGATCTCGGATGGAAGGGTATCTTTAATTTTCCAGCCGAGTATCCAAAGTAAAAATTGCGCAAATAATTTCATCATGTGTTTTGAATTGAGGCACAAAACTAAACAATTTAAAATAGAACTGTTTAAAAATTACGATGGGTCTTAAAAGTCAATTTCCAGATCGAGTTTATTTTTAAGCTTTAGAATATCCGGATTTCGCTCAATCATTTTTTCAAATTTATCCTTGTCTGTATAAGCAACATCTTTTATTTGATTTTCAACAACCACAGGCTTTAAAGAAATTTTAAAATTGTTTAATTTTTCTTTTAAATGCCTTTGCAAGTCGGCAATATTGATGTGATCATTAGCAATGATTTTATTGTCTATTTTGAATTCAATTAAGAAATGATCTTTCAGTTCGGGTTTGTATTTTAACAGAGCTGATGTAAAACCTGGCAATGTTGTTTTTAATGAGTCAAGATGTGCAGTCCATACTTCATCCAATTTCTCCTGATCAAAAGGATCGGTAGGTAAATTGGAGGTGTCCTCCAAGCTAGGGTGAATATTGTTTTTTGCTTCTTCCTTTTTGTTGAAATCTTTGATCGAAAAAGAAGATGGAATTTTTGTTTTTGGTATAGGTGGCAGTTCAGCTTTTGGCTCTTCAGCTTTTGGCAGATTTATTTCTTTTGCCTTATTATCGTATGATGCTGACTCGGGTTTAGGTTCGGGTATTTCACTTATGATTTCTTCTTTTTTTATTTCTACCCTGGCTGCTGGAGTTTCTTCTTTTTTAATCTCAACTTTGGGAGTGGCTTTAATTTGTATGGGTTGAGGTGTGTTTGTTTCTGCATGACCTTCACCAATAGAACACATTTGCATTAGACTAAGCTCTAGATGGAGTCGTTTGTTATTGCTGTTTTTGTAATTCACATCGCAGCGATTATTGATTTCAAGTCCTTGAATTAAAAATTTATTATTGCAGCTTTGTGATTGCTGAGCATATTTTTCACGAATGCTTTCGCCCACTTCCAATAATTTCAAGGTTGCCACATTTTTACAAACCAATAAATTACGGAGGTGTTCGCCCATCCCAATAATAAAGTGTTGCCCATCAAACCCATTATCGATAATTTCGTTGATGATAAGTAAACATTGGGTAATATCTCGTGCTTGGATGGCATCAATTATGCGGAAATAATAATCGTAATCCAATACATTCAAATTATCAATCACATTTTTATACGTGATATCTCCCCCCGAAAAACTAACGATCTGGTCAAACATCGAAAGCGCATCACGTAAAGCTCCATCCGCTTTTTGAGCAATGATATGCAAGGCGTCGGCTTCAGCCTTCACACCTTCGCTTTCAGCAATAAATTGAAGATGCTTAGCGATATCATCAATCCCGATGCGTTTAAAATCAAAAATCTGACAACGCGATAAAATAGTGGGGATGATTTTATGTTTTTCAGTTGTAGCTAAAATAAATTTTGCATAGGCAGGGGGTTCTTCTAAGGTCTTCAAAAAAGCATTAAAAGCTGCTGTTGACAACATATGAACCTCATCAATGATATATACTTTGTATTGTCCAACTTGAGGGGGAATGCGAACCTGTTCCACCAAATTCCGAATGTCTTCCACTGAATTATTGGAGGCTGCATCCAGTTCATGAATGTTAAAGGAGGCTGATTTATTAAAAGACGTACAGGATTCACAATTATCGCAAGCTTCCATATTGTCTTTAATATTCATGCAATTAATGGTTTTGGCAAGAATACGTGCACAGGTTGTTTTTCCAACACCTCTGGGCCCGCAAAACAAAAAGGCCTGAGCGAGATGATTGTTTTTGATTGCATTTTTGAGCGTTGAAGTGATGGACTTTTGGCCAACCACAGTATCAAAAGTTATAGGACGGTATTTCCTTGCTGAAACCACAAAATTTTCCATGCTGTCTGTCTGGTGTTTTATTTCTTCAAAAATAAGAAAATTTCGAGCAAGACTCATTTTAAAATATCATATTGAGTGCTTTTTTATTGACAAATTGTGAATGAATTTGATTTAGAATTTCGCTTATCTTTGTTAAGTCGTGGAACAAAATTAAACGGATGTTTCTTATCTATTCTACATTTACAAGCAATCGACTTGATTATATTTTTGATCAAGTGCTGATGGATTTTATGGGATTGGACTGGAGTCTAACAGGTGATTCAGATGAATTTTTTAATTATGCAGGACCAAAGCTAAATTATTCAGAAAAAAGTTTGGGTGACGAATGTTGGATTCAGCCCTACGGTCTCCTTGATCAAAATGGAGTAGCCGAACCTCAACCCAATTGTTTTCTATGGAAAGGGCTTCCTGCGTTTTTTAAAGTGGATGAATCCGCTGCCTTACCGTTTGATCTGTTTTCACTGATCTTTTATTTAATCACTCGTTATGAAGAGTATGGCTCTGGCGTGAAATTTGATTTGCATGGACGTTATTATGCACAACAAAGCACCGCTTATAAAAATCAATTTCTAGAAATCCCTTTGGTTGATATTCTCCTTGTTCAGTTTAAACAAATCTTGTTAACGAAATATCCAGACTTGGCATTTAAAAAAAATAACTTTCAATATTTGCCCACCTTTGATATTGATGTTTTATTTGCGCATAAAGCAAAACCATTTTGGCGGTTATTGGGAGGAAGTTTACGGGATTTATTAAAGTTAAATATTACTGAAATAAAAACTAGATACAAGGTTCTTACAGGAAAACTCAACGATCCCTTTATTATTTTCGATGATTTATTAGCCCTTGTTAAGGATCATTGTGAGCGTCCTCTTGTTTTTGTCAATTTGGGGAGGTATGGTACCTTTGATAAAAATAATTCAGTCAACAATCCCGAGGTCTCAGCTTATTTGAAATCAATGAGCTCGAAATTTGCGATGGCTTTACATCCTTCTTATCGATCGAATGATAAGAAAAGCGAATTGGAATCAGAAGCATTAAAATATAAAAATCTGTACGGAGAAATGCCTCTTCAAAGTCGTCAGCACTTTTTGCGTTTATCGTTTCCTTACACATATAATGATTTGATCAGTATTGGGATCAAGGAAGATTATTCGATGGGTTATACAACTCATATTGGTTTTAGAGCAAGTACCTGCTTCCCTTATTATTTTTACGATTTATCGAAAGAAGAAAAAACCGATCTGAAAATTTATTCCTGTGCATTCATGGATGGAACGCTCTTTGACAATCTAAATTTGAATCCAGAACAGGCATTGGATCTAATTCGGAATATGGCAAAGCTCATCCAGAAATTAAACGGCATGATGATTGGAATATGGCATAATTCGTTCATAGCTGATGATGAAATCAAAATGAAGTTTTTTAAAGATGTTGCTGAAAAATTAAATCCACATAAGTAATGAATATCCGCTATTTGCAAAATCACGAAATAGATATGGATAAATGGGATGACTGTGTCGCTCATTCGTTCAATGGCTTGGTTTATGCCTATAGTTGGTATTTGGATGCGATTTGTGAGGATTGGCATGCATTGGTTGACGACGATTATGAACGGATCTTTCCTATGGTTGTGAAGCGGAAATTTGGCGTTGATTTGTTGTACCAACCTTTTTTTACGCAACAGTTGGGTGTGTTTTCACGAAAGTTTTTAGATCAGGATGTGGTGGATGCCTTTGTTAGGAATATTCCCTCAAAGTTTAAATACATTGAATTTAACCTAAATGTTCACAACAAAATTGATGGGCATGCATTTAAGCTCACACATAAGTTGAATTTAGAGTTAGATATCATTAATTCCTACGATCAGATCAAGACAAAATACTCAAAAAATCTTCAACGAAACTTAAAAAAAGCGGACAATGAACAGTTGAGCATAAACAAAAATGCGAATCCTGATGAGGTGATTCAATTGTTTAGGCAGAATAATGGCCAACAATACCGTCACATATTAGAATCAGATTATCTTCGATTTAAGCGTATGCTTTATGCGGCTATTTATAAAGGAATGGTTGATGTTTACGGAGTCTATGATCGCACAAATGATTTGTGTGCCGGAGCTGTTTTTATACGCTCTCATAATCGCGCTACATTCTTGTTTTCAGGGATTAATGCCTCAGGGAAAGAAGCCGGAGCAATGCCTTTTTTATTGGATGCCTACATTCGAGAGCATGCCGAGCATCATTTAACCTTTGATTTTGAGGGATCGAATAATGAATCCCTAGCTCGATTTTACAAAGGTTTTGGTGCCCAAGAGGTGTGGTATTCAAAATTAATCCTCAATCGGATGAATTATTTTCAAAAAATGGCCTTTAAATGGCATCGAAAATTAAAATAAGTACGAAGCGTTTATGGCGTTGTTTGCTTTTTTGTACATTTGTGAAGCACAGCTAAAAATTTATAATTATGGTTTATAATCTGGGTAAGAAAAATAGTTTGCTAAATCAATTTTTGTCGGAATTACGGGACGAAAAAATCCAAATTGACAGGATGCGTTTTAGACGGAATCTGGAGCGTTTAGGAGAAATATTTGCCTATGAATTAAGCAAGAAATTAGATTATGAGTCAGAAGAAATTATTACTCCTTTAGGTGTAACGGAAGTTCCATTATTAAAGGAGCAACCTGTGATTGCAACCATTCTTCGGGCAGGACTTCCAATGCATTACGGTCTGTTGAATTATTTTGATCGAGCTGATAATGCCTTTATTTCGGCTTATCGGAAATATCAAAAAAATGGGAAGTTTGATATCCGTGTTGAGTATGCTTCTTGTCCAGATTTGGAAAATCGTGTTTTAATTCTTTCGGACGTCATGCTGGCAAGTGGAGCATCAATTGTGATGGTCTATAAAGAATTGTTAGCCAAAGGAACACCAAAGCATACCCATATTGTATCTGCAGTGGCTAGTGCCGAAGGTGTCGAATACATTAAAAAACATTTACCTAGTACAAAAGTAACCTTATGGGTAGGTGCCATTGATGATGAATTAACAGCAAAATCATACATCGTTCCTGGCTTGGGCGATGCGGGCGATCTAGCATATGGTACAAAAATTCACTAAAGTATGATGAACAATCTTATCATTGAAAATATACGCATATCGATAGAGGCTATTCGAAGTCATCTACTTCGTAGCATTTTAACGGTTCTTATTATTGCTTTTGGCATTATGGCTTTGGTTGGAATATTAACCGCCATTGATTCTATAAAGTATTCGCTCAATCAAAACTTTGCGATGATGGGAGCCAATACTTTTACTCTTCGAAATAGAGAATTGAATGTTCATATTGGTGGTGGTAGTCAGCGAAGCCAACGTTTTCCCTCCATTACTTATAAAGAAGCCTTTGAATTTAAAGAGACGTTTACATTTCCTTCTCAAACTTCTGTTTATACTTTTGGATCGGGTTCAGCGACTTTGAAATTAGGATCTAAAAAAACAGATCCTAATATTCGTATTGTTGGCTCCGATGAAAATTATTTTATTACTTCGGGTTTGGAGATTGAAAATGGTCGGAATTTTAATCAAAACGAAGTTCATTATGGAGCAAGTGTTGCGATAATAGGCAGTGAAATTGCGAGTCGATTATTCGATAAAAATGAAAATCCGATTGATAAGATTATTTCTGTTGGTCCTGGGAAATACAGAGTCATTGGCGTTATGAAAGAAAAAGGTTCGAGTGCTGGTTTTAATAGCGATCGACGATGCATACTTCCCTTAAATAACGTTAGACAATATTTTTCGCGATCAAATATGACCTTCAGTATCAATGTTAATGTTAACAAAGCAGAAGAATTGGAACCCGCTATTGGTGAAGCTACAGGTTTGTTTCGAGTTATTCGTGGGGATGTGCTTGGCGAACCAGATACTTTTGGGATTGCTAAAAGTGACTCTATTGCTGAAATGCTCATTGGCTTAATAGGGAAGGTAACTCTTGCTGCTACATTCATTGGTTTTATTACTTTATTGGGTGCGGCTATTGGTCTCATGAATATTATGCTAGTATCAGTTACTGAACGTACCCGCGAAATTGGAATTCGTAAAGCAGCAGGTGCCACTAAGCGCACTATCCGAAATCAGTTTTTTGTTGAAGCCATAGTTATCGGACAAATAGGCGGATTTTTGGGTGTCATTTTAGGCATATTGATTGGCAATATTCTATCGCTAGTTATTGGAAGCGCATTCATTGTTCCTTGGTTGTGGATAATGCTTGGTGTAGGACTTTGTTTTATTGTAGCCATCATTTCGGGTATCATTCCTGCGAATAAGGCAGCCCATTTAGATCCTATTGAATCGTTAAGATATGAATAAAAAAAAGATCGCCATCGGCGATCTTTTTTGTTAGTTTGGTGCTGATATTTTTTGGTAGCCAATTAATTGGTAGTAATAGCTCCCTGGTTCCAGATAATAAACATAAATGGTATAGTCATTAGTAGTTTCAAAATGACTTCCTTCAAGCAATGAAAAATCCGCAGTAGAAGTGTTTCTGTTTAACGAAACATATTGATAATTATAATAGCCTTGTTTTAATAAAAGTTTCCCTTCAAAACCTAGTTTATTGAAATTATAATTTAGTTTATTATTGGGATTAAATTGCCAGTCACAGAGTTCACCTAAAATATAAATGCCATCGTTACTATCAATAAATTTGTGCGATATAAAAAAATAAACCCAGCAATAATCAGCTTCGATATCTTTTTTGTTTCCATCATTGTTTTGGATGAGTTTTTTACCGTTTATATCATGCTCAAAATGATAAACATCTCTAGCTCTCGACTCACCTTTCCTTAAAAACACATGATGAATTTTATCAGTATACTCAATTTGTTGGATGTATTCACTTCTATATTTTAAGCTTTTGATGTCAAAATTGCGAAACTCATTTCCACCATCGAAAATGCTTTTCTGATTGAAATTATAATCTAATTCATTCCCTAAATTCCGCATGGGTTTAATGTCATAAACTATATTGTCTTGGCGGCCGTTTTGCTGAACCACAACAAATAAATCTCTTTCTGGATTTTGGATATATAAATTGTTACGGAAAATAGAGAAGCCAATTTCCTGTTTTTGTCTTCGATCGCTAAATCTTTCCGTTGGATGAACTCGGGCATTAATATTTAATTGTGGCTCGATAACCTTAAATCTTCTGATAAAAATTACATCTTTTTCATTTTCTTCAAATACCTTAATGATATAATTTCCGGATTTGGTGACACGGAGATAATCGTTAGGAAAATCTAAGCTATAATGAATGTACGGGATGGTGGTGTTTAATGAAAATTCATAATTATTAATATAATCTTCAGTATAGCCATCAATATATTGGTTTATTATCAGGTCGCTAACTTTCCAATAAGGGTCACAATGTTGAATAGTATACCTAAAATTCCTAACTTTAGCATCATCTAGGTCATCAAAAGAAAGATGTAATTTTTCTTCTGTGTGAAGTTGAATGATGGGTTCTGACATTTCAAAACCCGATTTATGTAAAATGACCGTTTTGATATTTTTATCAAATACTTGGTTCTTTATTTCTGAATCATCTATATCGTAGGATTGATGGGCATAAGAAAAAAAAGGGGTGCTGAGGACAGAAAATAGTATGATATATATCAATATAAAAATGGGTTTAAAAGATGTCTTTGAGGCCTGACACATATTTAATATTTTATATATTTGCCGAGTTTTGTCACTCGAAACACTTATTTAAACAAAATTAAAAATTAGTAGCTATTTGGCTAATTTAACGACAAAATAAATGAGAAAGTATATTTTTAGTAATATACTTGCAGTTCAAAAAATTGACATTAACTAGTTGCCGATGACAATAAAAATTAAAAAAGGCCTTGATATTAGGCTAAAAGGAGAGGCAGAGAAAACGATTACTGACATTAGCCCCAAATCGTTTGCGATTAAACCTACCGATTTTATTGGTGTTTTCCCT
>JBFFMB010000040.1:0-8444 GCA_041554455.1 Bacteroidales bacterium | reverse complement strand
TCTAAAACATGAGCAATATCCATATAGTGCTCAGGATTTGTTGTAAGAGTAACATCCTTCTGACTAAATGCATCATCGAGCTTTAGAGTCGTTTTAAACTTTACTTTTTTGCTGTCCTTAGCCTTACTAAGAACTTTTATCACAAGTGTATAATTACACTTCTCCAATTTCAAATCTTTCTTAAACGTTCCTGAATTATCATCGATCGAGTAAATCCCACCCATAGATTTTCCATTCAGATAAACTTCCATTATTTCTGATGATTCAATAGACAATGTGCCTTTAAGCCAACGATTAGCTTCAATATAACTGACAAAATAGTGTATTTGATAAGGCGTAGAATGCCCTTCTTTCTTTATGTTTAAAAATCCCTCTTTATCAGATTTTACACTTTCCCATTTACGATTTGCAAAAGCAGCCACTTCTCCATCACTTGGTCGTAGTTTGCTTAGTTCAATATGATTAAATTTCAGCAGTGTTTTCTCATCAAATGATTTAGCATTAACATCTTTATCGTCGTTAGCCAATGGCATTCTCACATTAACACTTCCCGAATACAACCATTCATTGATGGTGGATTTTTCTGAATTTGCATTTAATTCTTGGCTGAATCCCAGCATTGGAAGCGCCATCATAATAATTAAAAAGGATCGTTTTAAAATCTTCATATTCTATAAATTTATATTTCGTGAACAAAGTTAAAGAAATGCAAATATCTTCAACCGAAAGCATTTCAAATTTTAAAATTTAAGCATGAATAAAATCAAATAGATGTTTAATTTATCAACAAAAAAAGCTACTTTTGCACTTCAAAATCAAAAAAAATGGCAAAAAAAACTGACAAAACCGAAGATAAAATTGTCGCTGTAGAGGAAGCTCTAAGTAAAACGGAACAATTTATTGAGAATAACCAAAAAACACTGACTATTATTATTAGTGTTATTATTTTAATTGTTTTAGGATTTTTTGGATATAAAAAATTCGTAGTTCAGCCACAAGAAAAAGAAGCACAATCGCAAATTTTTATGGCTGAGATGTATTTCCAAAAAGATTCGCTAGACAAAGCTCTCTATGGTGACGGAAACTATTTAGGTTTCGTTGATATCGTTGATCAGTATAGTATTACAAAAACAGCTAAGCTTGCAAATTATTATGCAGGAATGTGCTTGTTGAAAAAAGGAGAATTTGAGGGTGCCATTGACTATCTTGAAAACTTCTCAGTTGATGATCATATCATTGCGCCCATGGCTTTAGGAGCTATTGGAGATGCTTACTCAGAATTGAAAAATTTTGATAAAGCAGTTTCTTATTATCTGGATGCAGCCAACAAAGACAATAATGAATTCACATCGCCGACCTTCTTATTCAAAGCAGGTTTAACGTATGAAATTCTCAATGATTATAAAAATGCATTGAAAGTATACCAACGTATACAAGATGATTATAAAAGCAGCTCAGAAGCAAGAGATATTGAAAAATATATTGCTCGCGCCAAGCAGATTGCAAATAAATAAGATTCTATATCGCATAAATTATATACCTGGCTTAGTCTAAGTCAGGTATTTTTTTATCTTTAAATAAAATTTTGAGCATGAAAGACTTACGTATTATATTTATGGGCACTCCTGAATTTGCAGTGGCCTCTCTAAATATTTTAGTTGAAAATAATTATTCAATTGTAGGTGTTATTACTGCTCCAGACAAAGCTGCGGGGAGAGGAAAAAAGCTCAAGCAATCGGCTGTAAAAGAGTATGCTTTGGAACATCAATTAAATTTACTTCAACCAACAAATTTAAAAGATCCTGAGTTCATTCGTCAATTAGCAGGCTTGCAAGCCGATCTGCAAATCGTTGTCGCTTTCCGTATGCTGCCCGAAGCTGTTTGGAATATGCCTTCATTAGGTACTTTTAATTTGCACGCATCCTTACTTCCACAATACAGAGGTGCAGCTCCAATCAATTGGGCGATCATTAATGGAGAGACCCAAACCGGAGCAACAACCTTCTTTTTGGATAAAGAAATTGACACCGGAAATATTCTGTTGTCAGAGACTGTTAATATTTCATATACTGACACCGCAGGAGATCTTCATGATCGTTTAATGAATCTGGGCAGTAAATTGGTTTTAAAGACCACTGATGCTATCGCAAAGGGGGAAATAACAAGCACTCCACAAAAGGAAATGAGTCAATCAGAATCGGCTATAAAACATGCACCCAAATTAAACAAAGAAAATTGCAGAATTAATTGGAATCATAAAGGAGAACAAATATATAATTTGATCCGAGGTTTAAATCCTTATCCAGCCGCTTATACTTTTTTGCTTAACGCAGATAAAAAAGAATTTAACCTAAAAATATTTAAAGCACGTTACGAATCTTGTGAAGAATGCCATCAGACAGGATTCATTGAAAGTGATGACAAAACGTATATTAAAATTAGCTGCAAAGATGGATGGTTATATCTTGAAGAAATCCAATTAGAAGGTAAAAAACGCATGAAAATTATTGACTTTTTACGTGGGTTTAGGTTCAACAATAGCTATACTGTTAACTAACTAACATTATCAATGCATACAGAAGATTTGCTCTTTTGGCCAAAATAGCACCCCAGTTATTAACAAATTTCCAGTTTTATTAACATTTTCGGGGGTTTTAGCGCATTTTACTTGCATTTGATTCATATTCTTATAAATTTGCAAGTTCTTCGATAATATAATTATTAACTAAAACCCAAGTAAAATGAACAAAGCAGAATTAATTGAAGCAATTGCAGCTGATTCTAAACTAACCAAAGCTGATGCAAAAAGAGCTCTTGACTCTTTCATTGGAGCAACAACTGGCGCACTTAAAAAAGGTGACAGAGTAGCTTTAGTAGGTTTCGGTTCTTTCTCTGTTACTAAAAGAGCAGCTAGAAAAGGTAGAAATCCACAAACTGGTAAAGAAATTAATATCGCCGCTAAAAAAGTTGTGAAATTCAAAGCTGGTAACGATCTAGCTGGAACAGTATAACTTATTAAAAAAGTTATTACAGAAAAAAGGCTTGCATAATGCAAGCCTTTTTTTTTATGTTATTAAATTAAACCGATACGGAAGCTGAGCATCTTCTTCAGCATAATCAATACCAATTCGTGAACTAATTTTGATTTTGCTTTCTTCAACAACAAACCCTCTATCTTCAATCCAAATTTTATCTGAACTCAAATCAATTCCATTAAAGTTCAAATTTATAGCTAATGCTTTTGTCAACTTCCCAGGTCCATCAGATATAGTCTTCACCCTATTATGATTACTTCTTTCCAACATATAATTTAAACCATCAGTAGGTTTTAGTCCTCTTATTAAAACAGCATGAGGAATACCCACAGCATTAGTGACCACATTAAATAAGTGATGAATCCCATAGCATAAATAAACATAAGAGATTCCTCCCTCTGAATACATTATTTCAGTTCGATGGGTTCGTTTCCCATCATAAGCATGAGAGGCTTTATCCGAAATGCCTGCATAGGCTTCTGTTTCGGTAATCAAACCTCCGCTTAGCTTACCATTAACGTTTGTCATTAAAAATTTACCCAATAAATCACGTGCAATTTCAACAACATCATTTCGAGTATAAAATTCTCTGGGGAGCTTCATGGGATTATAATTTCAATCGAGATTGACTAAACCATTTTAGTTGGTTCATCTCATTAGCCTCAATTTTATAATTATCCTGCAACCAGCGAATCACTTTAATAATCTTGTCTTCGTTATATTCTGGAATTTTATCAATGATTTCCTGCAAATAATGAGGTCGATTAATTAAAAGAGGTTTTATTCTTTCCAATATAATTTCAAATTCAAGTTCGCTGATATCTAGGCGATTTCGTTCTCTACACACATCACATTTCCCACACCTCAAACTTTCCGTTTCTCCAAAATAAGCTAATAACAATTGACTACGACAACGATTATCCGATTGCACATAATCGACAACGTTTTGGAGTCTCTCCTTGGCAGATTGTTTACGATACAGATAGGTTTCTTTAGAAATAAGTAGATTTTTTATATCGGTTCGTTCGCGAGTTAAAACAATTTGAGGCTTTGTTTTTTGAGGGATATAATCGATTACATTGAATTGCTTTAAGCGATTGAGATAAGACTTAACAGCTTCAATTTCTATCTCCGAGCGCTTGGCAATTTCCTTTTCGTTAATTGAAACATATTCGCTAAACAATCCACTATACGAACGTAGAAGTAATTTTATAAAAGCGTCATAAATGGGCGTTTCTACTTGAAAACGATAAAGATCTTCCCGATTAAGGCGGACAAATATTTTTGAAAGATTTTTGATCCCTTCGTTTTGCAGTAAATATCCTTCCTTCTCCAGAAATTTCAAGGAATTAAAAACTTCCAATTGAGAAAATTTAAATCGCTCACAAAACTCAATTAAATCAAAATCAAAACTTTCATACTGGCCACTCCCAACAGCTATTTGCAAATAATTACCAAGTGCATTATAAATATTTTTAATAGCCTTAATTGGGGGAAAACTTGAGACAAACCTTTTTTTCAAATTTAGGATATCATTGTTTTCGTACAAAATAAATGCAAAGGAACTTTTCCCATCTCGACCAGCTCTTCCTGCTTCTTGAAAATAGGATTCCAAGTTTTCAGGCAGATCCATATGAACAACAATTCGAACATCGGATTTATCGATACCCATCCCAAATGCATTGGTAGCTACAATAATGGGAACTTTTGCTATCGTCCAATCATCCTGCACTTTTGATCGCAGACTAACATCCATACCCGCATGATAAAAAGAAGACTTTATACTGTTCTGATTAAGATAATCAGAAATCTCTTTGGTTTTCCGACGATTACGAACATAAATAATGGACGAACCCTTAGAATTATTTAAAATATAAAGCAATTTTTTAAGCTTATCTTCTTCCTTTAAAACAACATAAGTAAGGTTTTTTCGCTCAAAACTGCTTTGCAACAGATTCTCCTTTTTAAACAATAATTTATGCTGAATATCTGAAATGACTTGTCCTGTAGCTGTTGCCGTTAATGCAATGACTGGAACTTTAGGAATAAACGATCTAATTTCTGCAACTTTCAAGTAAGACGGTCTAAAATCATAGCCCCATTGTGAGATGCAATGTGCTTCATCAACAGTCAAAAGACATACTCTCATCCGCTTTAAATTTTCTTGAAAGGTTTCACTGATCAGTCGTTCTGGTGAAATATACAAGAATTTGGCATCTCCAAAGACGCATGCATTATAAGCAGCTTCAATTTCACTGGTCTGCATACCCGAATAGATAGCCACAGCTTTGATTCCTTTATGTTTAAGGGTTTTAACTTGGTCCTTCATCAAAGCGATTAAGGGCGTAACAACAAGACAAACGCCATCCATACTCAAGGCAGGAACCTGAAAACAAATAGATTTACCACCTCCTGTAGGAAGAAGGGCAAGGGTATCTTTTCCATCCAAAACAGATTGAATAATTTCTTCCTGCATTGGACGAAACGATGAATAACCCCAATATTTTATGAGTATATTTCGAATCGGCAAAACAATTTTTATAACAGCTAAGTTATAAAATAATAAGGGTTTAAGAAAATATGTTTAGGCAGTAATTTTATTCAATTGATTGTGAATCGCATTAAATAACTTATACGTACTAAATGGTTTTGGCAGATAGTCATCACAACCAACTTCTAAGCATTTTTCACGATCGCCAGCCATAGCATAAGCCGTTTGTGCGATGATTGGGATATTCGGAAATTGATGCTTAATAATTTCAGTTGCACGATAGCCAGTCATCACGGGTAATTTAATATCCATTAAAACCAGATCAATAGTTTCATTGTTTTGGATAAAATCAATAGCCGATTGACCATCTTTCACCCAATGCAAAGTAGCTTTTGTTCGCTTTAATGCGGCATTCAGATAATGGTAACAAGAAGGTTCATCTTCAACAATAAGAATTGAATAAGCAGATAGGTCAAGAATTTGAGAATCGTCATATACATCGTGAGTATAAGTCGAATTTTCAGTTTCGCCTTTAAACGAAACATCTCTTTTTGATTTAGTTAGCATGTTTTTCCCAAAGTTTGGCTGCCAAATATACATAAATATTATATATAAGCCTATCCTACTTAAATAAAAATCTTAAAGCCAATCAGTTATTCAAAAACCTTTTTAAAATTCTTGGTTTTTAATACATTTGCATTGCGTTCAATTCAATTAAAAATACATTGAAATAAACATTTTATGCCTTCACGGAAAATTGCATTTATCATCAATCCGATCTCAGGAAATGGGAAACAAAAATACATCCCTCAACTGATTGATCGTTATTTAGATGCTACAAAATTTGAGTTTCAGCTTTTTCATTCTGAGTATGCAGGGCATATGGGCGTATTAGCTAAAGAGATCAAAAACAAAGGCTTTGAAATCATTATCGTCGTTGGTGGTGATGGATCGATCAATGAAGTTTTCCCAAATCTGATTCATTCAGACATCATTTTTGGGATCATCCCCAGAGGAAGCGGAAACGGATTAGCGCGCTTCCTAAAAATTCCGATGAACCCCAAAAAGGCAATCAAACTCATCAATCAATTAGCAATTCAAGAAATTGATACGGCTGAAATTAATGGCCATCCATTCATCAGCATTGGAGGAGTTGGTTTTGATGCCTATGTTGCAAGCCTATTCAGTGGAAATCAGAAACGAGGTTTTTGGTCCTATCTGAAAATCACATTCAAAAGCTATTTTTCCTATAAAGAAAAAAAATACCTTGTAAGCTTAAATGGAGAAGAAGAAAAGGAAATTCAGGCAATGATGATCTGTTTTGCCAATTCAAATCAATTTGGGAATAATGTCATTATTTCGCCCAAAGCAAAAATGAATGATGGCTTGATCGATATTTGTGTCGTAAACAAACTCCCATTTTGGAATTTTCCATATAGCATGTTTTTAGTGTTTACCGGTCTGGTTGAAAAGTCCAACTATTACAAACGGTATCAAGCTAAAAATTTACAACTAAAATCAACCGAAAAACAAATGGTCAATATTGATGGGGAACCCATTTTTATGGATGCCGAAATTGAATTAAAAGTTATCCCTTCATCCATCAGGATTATAGCAAAAAAAACAGAAGATGAGTAAAAAGAAAAAAAAACCCAGAAATATAGTCTATTCCACCAATCCGGATTATAGAGCTCAGTATGAAGTTGAGGAGCAAATAGAAACCCTTCCACCTCAGCAACAAAACTTAAAAGTCCATTTGGAAAAAAAACACAGAGGTGGAAAAACAGTGAATATTATTCGCGATTTTATTGGCAGTGAAGAGGATTTAAAAGAACTCGGAAAAATGCTCAAATCAAAATGCGGAACAGGGGGCTCGGTTAAAGATGGAGAGATCATTATCCAAGGCGATTTTCGAGAGAAAATAATGGAAATCTTAGAAAAAGAAGGCTATAAAACAAAACGAGTTGGTGGTTAATTAAACAACTATGGATTGAAAATGCATAGATTTAGATCACAACTAAAATTTATTTTAAGCACCAAAAAACAATTAACAAATATTAAACAATATCCAATGTTCAAAATGTCAAAACCTCAAAATATTTGTTGATTCAGACTTAAATATTGGGGTTTTGAATTTTTCGTTTTGTGATTTATTTGGAATTTGGTTATTGAAAATTGTTACTTTATTGAAATTAATAAAAATAGTTTTATTTATATTGTAGGCTTTGTTACCATTAGCAAGAAAACAAATGAATAATCATACCATTAACTTATGAAAAAATTTAAACTATCAATGATGATCCTGCTTATAAGCATTAGTGCTTTAAGTTTTGGTCAAAACAAAAATGGGAATATCAGTGAGCAAGTACTGAGTGAGATCAAAAAATCAATTACAAATGATGCAAATACGCGTGCTCTCATCAATGCCGTTTCTGCAAATGACATAAAAAAACTGGTCATTAATCGTGAGAATTACGAACAAGTAAGTCACTATTTTTCGAATAAAGTAGACATCAAAGGCATCACCAATCAAAAGTCATCGGGCAGATGTTGGCTATTTACAGGACTTAACACCTTACGCCCAAGAATTATTGACAGCTTTAAGATGAAGAATTTTGAATTTTCGCAAACCTATTCTTTTTTCTGGGATCAATTAGAAAAATCGAATCTGTTTTTAGAGGCAATCATTGCCACTGGAGACAGAACGAAAGAGGATAAAACAGTAGATTGGTTATTTAAAAACCCGATTGGTGACGGCGGACAATGGACAACGTTTGCCGATATCGTTGAAAAATACGGTTTGGTTCCCAAATCGGCCATGCCCGAAACCTATCACAGTGAAAATACCCGGACAATGTCTGGTTTAATCCGTAAGAAGTTAAGAGAAGACGGTATGGAATTACGCAAGATGATTAGGG
>JBFFMB010000039.1:0-8505 GCA_041554455.1 Bacteroidales bacterium | reverse complement strand
TTATTGTGTTAAGTATATATTTTGTGATCAACTTCTCTGTTGTATCCTACTTATTATATTGTCTGTTTGTTAAGAAAGAGTATAATAAAAAGATCGTATTGCCTTTAATATTGTTGAGTATCCCAGCCGCGATTGCCATTCATACTATAACTGCATTTCTTTTTAATGCAATTCCTGCCCGACCATTCTGGAATAGTGCTTTATTGGCTCCTCGTTTTTTAGCGTCAGCCTTTTGTTCTGGACCAGCAATACTAATTATCCTTTTTCAAATATTACGGAAAACCACAAAATTTGAAATTAAAAATACAGCTATTTGGACTATAGCTGAACTGATGGTTTATGCCATGTTCATTTACTTATTCTTCTCAGTAGCAGAATATTTTAAAGAATTTTATTCTGATACTGAGCATCTTATTTATTGGAAGTATTTACTTTTCGGAATAGGCGATAATAAAGAACTGGTTCCTTATAGTTGGCTCTCAATTATTATGGGATTTATAGCATTTGTATTATTTCTGATTCCCAAGACTCGTAAAAACTTTTTAACCCTAAATATTGGAGCAGTATTGATTTATTTTAGTGTTTATATTGAAAAAGGAATGGCTTTAATTATTCCCGGATTTACTCCCGATGTAGTAGGCCAAATTTATGTTTACACTCCTTCAATAACTGAAGTACGAACTACTGTGATGATATTTTCAGGCGGATTTTTACTATTCACATTTATGTTAAAAATTGCGATTGCCATTATTTTTAATGGCTATACAATTGATAATCTTAGTCTGAAAACAAAAACAACAGGAAATGGATTAAAAGCATCTGAAAACAATTCTTCAGCTAACAACCAATCATAATCATAAAAGTATGGAGGATAATAAGGATCAGTTATTTAGTGCAGAGCTTACTTCCGATCCACAAACTAAAAAGGGGATTGTTCTTATTACTGGAGCGACAGGTTATATCGGTGGAAGACTAGTTCCTGAACTAATTGCTAGAGGGTATAAGGTACGGATTATGGTTAGGGTTTCGTCTCCTGAACAGGAATTTCGTTGGCCGGATGCAGAAATTGTTGTGGCCGATGCAAGAGATATTGAAAGCTTAAAACGGGCATTGGATAATGTTTATGCAGCCTATTATCTAATACACTCTCTCCTTCTCGGTAAAATGAATTTTGGATCAACAGATTTAAAAGTGGCTCAAAATTTTCGGATCGCAGCTGAAGAAAAAAAAATCTCAAGACTCATTTATCTCAGTGGGCTGGGGAATGTACATTCAAAACTTTCTCAACATCTTAGCAGTCGATTAAAAGTTGCTGAAGAACTTTCAAAAGGGGAATTTATAACAACTGTTTTAAGAGCAGCCATAATCATTGGATCGGGAAGTTCATCCTATGAAATACTAAAAGATTTGGCAAGCAATATGCCGGCTTTGTTAATTCCTAAATGGGCAAAAACAAAATGCCAACCTATTGCTATCAGAGATGTCATTAAATATTTAGTGGGTGTTTTAGAACATGATGAAACAGAAAATAAGTATTATGATATTGGTGGTCGTGATATTTTAACCTACGAAGAAATGATGAGGACGATGATCTTCATGCTAGGAAAAAAAAAGCTCTCTATTAAATTCCCTATTTCTAATACTAAAGTATCGGGATATCTGGCTAGTTATTTTACCTCTGTTCCTTCACCCATTACTAAATGTTTATTTGAGGGATGTAAAAATGAGGTTGTTTGTAAGGATCATTCCATTAGAAATATCGTTGAAAACAATCCTTTGTCGTATAAGGAAGCTATTTTGGGAGCCTTGTCAAGAGAAGAGCAGGATAAAATATATACCCGTTGGTCTGATGCCTATCCACCAGCTCATGATTTGGCTATCAAATTAAAAGAACTCAATGATACTTCTATATTTAAAATTGCTCATACTATGTTGACAAAAGAAAGCCCTTCGGCTATTTATAATTCATTTTGTAAAATTGGCGGGAAAGAAGGTTGGCTTTCGTATAATTGGGCATGGAAGTTCAGAGGAATAATCGATAAATATATTTTTGGGATAGGTCGCTCTCGAGGTCGAAGAAGTATGAAATCTTTACGAATTAATGATGTCATTGATTATTGGAGGGTTGAAGATTTGAAAGATAATCGACTTTTGTTGAGAGCAGAAATGAAATTATCGGGCAAGGTTTGGTTAGAGTTTTCAACCCAGACTAAACACAATTTAACGGCTGTTTCGGTTGTAGCTTATTTTCATACAAATTCTGCTATGAGCTATTTCTATTGGTACCTATTAAAACCCTTTCATAATTTTGTTTTAAAAGATCTTGTTAAACAAGTAGTCAAGCGGAGTTCTAATTGATGCCTTTTTGGAGTTTTTCAAACCTCCACTCACTTAATTGTTTGAATCTATTCAATACATTTTCGGTAACTCTATTATGAACTTTTTCCCATAAGATATTAAAAGGACTTTTCCTCTTCCCCCAATTTTTCCCATAGAAATTAAAACCCACAACAAAGAAAATTTGTGACAATTCCTTTTCCCTGCGTTCAGGAATTGAAGTTCGAACATACATAGCAAATATTCCGATGGGGTATCCCCCCGAACATTTATAGAGCAAATATCGTGCATTATCAAAATCTGTTGAAATTGGATTTTTCTGAATCTTTATCGCATTTAAATTAAATAAATGAAAGAGGTTCTTTCCAAATAAAAACGTCTCTCTTCCAAAGAGGTAAATTTTAATTTGCTCAATTTTATTATTGACTCTTGACACTTTTGCAATATGGTTTGGCCAACATTTTGATTCTCCATTCCAATTCATCAATTCATCAAAAACGTAGGTGGCAGGAGCTTCTATACCAATCCTATGAATATTAAGCACTTTGTATTTATCTACGTCAATTCCAATTCGTTGTAAAATGCTTTGAGTATAATTTAGTTTCTTTGAAGTGCTGTCAACTTTAATTAGTGTATGCTCCTTTGGTTTATTAAATAAAAATAATTTGATATCCGAATAAATACTTTTGCTGGCAGAAGGTGGGGTCTTTATATTGTATTGCTGTGTACCTTTCATTGATTACAAATGTTTACACTAAGTTAAGTATATAAATAATGAAAATTTAAAATATTCTCAAGAATCGAAATTCAAGTTTATATTGTTACACCTAGTTTCTAATATTTATAGTCATTATGTGTATTCATTCATTGAGAATTAGTAATATTGTTATGAATTATGAGGTATCTATTGTATAAAAATTTCGGTTTAATTTTTTTGATGTTTTCTAGCTTTTTTTTGAAAGCACAAGAATTTGGAATTGGTCAATGGCGCGATCATCTTCCCTACAAAAAATGCATTGCTGTTGAAGATGCCGGAGATCGCGTTTATGCGGCAACTTCTTATGCTATTTTCTATTATAATAAATCGGATAATAGTGTCAATAGGTTGTCGAAAATTAATGGCTTATCCGACATTGGAATCAGCCAAATTGCTTTTCATGAAGCGACACAGAGCCTTATTATTGCCTATTCCAATACAAATATTGACTTGATCAAAGATGGTAGAATTATTAATATATCTGATATAAAGCGTAAACAAATTATTGGGAATAAGCGGATCAATAATGTGTTTATGGATGGCAATTTTGCCTATATCCTTTGTGGTTTCGGTATTGTGGTTTTGGATGTGGCTCGTGAAGAAATCAAGGATACCTATTACATTGGTTGGAACGCCACTCATGTCAATGTTTTAGATCTAACGAAAAACGATACTGCTTTTTTTGCTGCCACAGATGAAGGATTATATACAGCCAATGTGAATAGTCCTAATTTAGCCGATTTTTCCTATTGGCGTCATGATGAAAACAGCCCTTATCCTGATGAGGCTTATAATTTAGTGGCTCGTTTTTCAAATAAGATTTTGTTGAATAAAGTAAATGATGGCTATAATACCGATTCTTTATTTTATTATGATGGAATACGTTGGCAGAAATTGGAGGATGAATTTCCTTCGGATATTCATAGTTTAGAACCCTTTCAAGATCGCCTATATGTGAGCCGTAATGAGGATGTTTTGATCTATAATTCAAATTTAAGTGTAGCATCCAAAATATGGTCTCCTTCTCAACTCAATATTTATCCAAGCGATGCAAGTATGGATGATGATGGGAGTGTTTGGATTTCTGATAATCGTTTGGGTTTACTTAAAACATGGAATGATGGACAGAATGGAGAATCCTTTGTACTTCAAAGTCCCGATTTTCCGGATGTCTTTGCTATGGATGCCAATGCGGATGATCTTTGGGTCGTTTCCGGAGCCTATACCTCCATCTATGCTTCTGCATATAAACGAGAGGGTTTTTATTCGTTTATTGATGAAAACTGGACGTCTTACAATTGTCAAAATGGAAGTTGCATTTGGCCCGAATTAGACCTCATCCGAGATATGGTTGATGTTGAAATAAATCCATTCGACAAAAAAAATGTATTTGTGGCGAGTTGGGAAGGTGGGGTCATTGAGCTTCAGGATGGGGATATTAAAACAGTTCACAATGCATCCAATTCATCTTTACAAACGATACCAAACACTACTGTTACAAGAGTTAGTGGACTAAAAGTAGATAGTCACAATAATTTGTGGGTTGTCAATCCTCAAACCGAAAATATATTATCTGTAAAAACGCCAACAAATGATTGGTATTCGTTTAATTTGGGTTCTACGAATAGCGGAATACAGGCGAATAAGCTTTTCATTGATTCGTATAAGCAAAAATGGATTATCCCTCGTCGCTCATATTCTTTAATCGTATTTAATGATAATGAAACGGTCGAAAATACAGCAGATGATGAGGTGAAAACATTGACTTCTTCAACGGGAAATGGACATGTATTTGCAGCAGAAATTAAATGCATAGCCCAAGATTTAGATCAGGAAATGTGGTTTGGGACAGATAAAGGCATTGGTGTTATTTATTCTCCACGCAATGTATTTGGAGAGGCAAATTTTGATATGCAGCGGATACTGGTTGAATGGGATGGATACACCCAATATTTGCTGGAAACAGAAACGGTGACAGCCATTAGTATTGATGCCGCTAATCGCAAATGGGTTGGTACAAAAAGCTCAGGAGTATTTTTATTGTCGGAGGACGGCTCAGAACAAATTCATCATTTTACAGCTGAAAATAGTCCCCTTATTTCAAATGAAGTTATAAGCCTAGCTATAACAGATAAGGGTGAAATTTTTATAGGAACAGCTGATGGCTTGATTTCTTATCTTAGTGATGCAGCTGCTCCAAGTGTGGATGGCTCCAATTCTTATGCCTATCCAAACCCAGTTCCTCCCAATTACTCAGGTCCAATCGCAATTAAGAATTTATATCAGGATGCGAATGTTAAAATAACAGATATAAGCGGAAATGTAGTGTATGAAACTCGTGCTTTGGGCGGACAAGCCATTTGGAATGGCTATAATTTTGATGGTCAAAGAGCACATACGGGAGTCTATTTAGTATTTGCTAGCAGTGAGGATGGATCTGTATCTCTGGTAGCCAAAATTTTGTTTATTAATTAGATCGCTAGAGGATGATTGCAAAAACACAAGGAATTGTTTTCCATCAGATTAAATATTCCGAAACAAGTCTGATTGTGAAAATCTATACCCGAGAGCTAGGCATTCAATCCTATCTGATAAAAGGAGTTCGTTCAAAAAAAACGAAGATTAGCGCGGCTCTTTTGCAGCATCTATCCTTATTAGATATTGTCGCTTCTCACAAAGAAAAAAGCAATCTTCATTATATCCGTGAAATGCACTCTGCTCACCAATATGCAAGCATTCCTTATGATATGACAAAAAGTTCCATCACACTATTTGTCAATGAACTTTTGCTGAAAGCTATTCGGGAGGAAGAAACCAATACCGATCTTTTTGATTTTATCTTTCAATCCATGCAATGGCTTGATTTAGCTACGGAGAATTATGTAAATTTTCATTTGATTTTTGCTATTCAACTCAGTCGTTATTTAGGATTTTATCCACGAGGAATATATTCTCCCAAGACTTCTTATTTTGATTTGGAAGAAGGATGTTTTGAAAATAGAAGACCCATTCATCATAATTATCTGCAAAGCCAAGAAACTGAAAAATGGAGTTTACTAACTGATATTTCGTTTGAAAACATTGATGAAATAAAACTAAATCACTTCGATAGAAATAAGTTATTAGATCAGATTGTTCAGTACTATCAATTACATCTTCCTAATTTTGGGGATTTAAAATCACTGGATGTATTGAGGACGGTATTGAGCTAATTCTTGGAAATGATTATTTTTACCTCATGGGACACAATCACACTCACCAAACTAATTATAACAAAGCCTTTGCTATTGGCATTGGCTTGAACATCACTTTTGTTATTGTTGAAGTTTTTTATGGACTGATTGCCAATTCCTCTGCTTTGCTTGCAGATGCGGGGCATAACGCCAGCGATGTATTGGGATTAATTTTTGCTTGGTTTGCTATTTGGCTGGCAGGACGTAAGCCTAAGGGAAAGTATAGTTATGGCTTTAAAAAAAGCACGATTCTAATCTCTGTGTTAAATGCCTTATTATTGTTTGCAGCCGTTACAGCAATTGCCTGGGATGCCATTGATAAATTCAAATACCCTGAGCCTGTTGTAGGTTCACAGGTCATGATTGTTGCAGCTATTGGAGTAGTAATAAATACTCTAACAGCTTTAATGTTTATGAGGGGTCAGAAAGATGACTTAAATATTAAAGGAGCCTTTTTACATATGGCTGCTGATGCAGGTGTTTCTTTAGGGGTTGTAATTGGTGGTTTATTTATTGCTAAAACGGGCCTACTTTGGATTGACCCAGTAATGAGTTTGTTAATTATTTTGGTTATTCTTTGGGGCACTTGGAGATTGTTCATTGACTCCATTAATCTGGCTTTGGATGCTGTACCAAAACACATTAATATTGATGAAGTCCGAGCTTTTTTATTAAGCAAAGAAGGTGTTGAAAACATCCATGATATTCATATTTGGGGAATAAGTACCTCGCAAGTAGGACTAACCGCTCATTTAATAATGCCTAACAGTCCAGGAAATGAATTTATTTCTGATCTGCAAAAAGAAATGCAAAAGGAATTTAAGATTAGTCACACTACTTTTCAGATTGAAAACAAATTGGGTGAGGAGAATTGCAATACGGATTGTTAATTAAACGTATTGCATTCCGAAAATATCAACAAAATAGTTTTTTAGTTTGGTCTTGACCTCATCTAAATCGATCGTTTTCCCTAGTTCATTTTGTAAAGAGCTTACTGTTTTATCGGTGATTCCACAAGGATTGATATAACTATAATAATTCATATCAGTATTGATGTTGAATGCAAAACCATGCATGCTTACATACCGACTGGCTTTGACTCCAATGGCGCAGATTTTTCGAGGATTCTTTCCTTTGGTATCCAACCAAACACCGGTGGATCCTTCTAATCGTTCAGACTTAATCGAATAATCTTGAAGGGTTTTAATGATGACTTCTTCAAGGGCAAATATGTATTGCTTAACTCCTAATCCAAATTGTTCAAGATCTAGGATGGGGTAGCCAACAATTTGTCCTGGACCATGAAAAGTGATATCTCCCCCACGATTGCTTTTATAGTATTCAATTCCTTTTTGATGTAGAAATTCTTGAGACATCAGGAGATTGCTTTCAGCACCACTTTTACCTAAAGTAAAAACGGGCGGATGTTCACAAAACAACAAATAATTTTCAGAAATCAATTCATCTCTTTTGGATTTAAGCAGCTCATTAAATAAATTTTCCTGATAATCCCAGGCTTCTTTATAAGAGATATTTCCAAGGTCTTTATAATTGGTTTTTTTCATTATTTGATATGTTTCTCGGCATGATAAGATGAACGAACCAATGGACTGCTTTCCACATGAGTAAAGCCTTTTGCCATTCCTGCCTTTTGATATTTTTCAAAAATATCAGGATGAATATATTCCTGTACAGCGATATGTTTGGCTGAAGGTTGTAAATATTGACCAATGGTAAACACTTTACAGCCAACCTCAATCAAATCATCCATGCATTGCAAAACGTCTTCTTCAGTTTCTCCGAGACCTAACATAATTCCTGATTTAGAAACAAGGCCTGAATCTGAAATTTGACGTATCACTTCCAGACTTCTTCGGTAGTTTGCGACACTTCTGATGTTAGGAGTTAAACGTTCGGTGGTTTCAAGATTATGCGAAATCACTTCTGGCTTAGCATCAATCACCATTTGTATTAATTCCTTATTCCCTTGAAAGTCGGGTATCAGTGTTTCTTGGGTTGTACCAGGTGAGACCTTTTTAATTTCTTGAATAGTCGCTGCCCAAATCTCGGCACCCCCATCTTCCAAATCATCACGATCAACCGAAGTTAAAACCACATGTTTGAGTTTCATGAGCTTTACGGATTCGGCTACTCGTTTGGGTTCTTCCCAGTCGGCAG
>JBFFMB010000038.1:0-8646 GCA_041554455.1 Bacteroidales bacterium | reverse complement strand
TGCGAAAATAAATCCGAATATTACTGTTAGAATTATTGATGCTCCCAAAGGTCCGTCGTCCATGATTTCTAATTTTTTAGTTAAACAATTATGTTTTCTACTTCGTATGACGCAGCTTTTTATTTCAGGTTACAGATTCGTTAAAAATGAGTACTATATAATGATAACATAAAGAATGGATTATTTATCAAACAATCACTCATAATTAATAATCCAGATTTCACCGTCTAATAATTGCTTTTCGCCGATTTCAAGTTGTCAAAAAATACTTCTGTTAGTATATTGTAACCAATTTCAATTATTGTAGTCTAATCAAGTGAAAGATGCAGCAAGAAGACTTATACTATATAGATAAAGTGCTGAGTGGGGATACTGCATCCTTTACTATACTCGTAAATAAGCATAAGGATATGGTATTTACGATCGTAAATCGGATACTGAAAAGCAGAGAAGATTCAGAAGAAATAGCACAGGATGTATTTCTAAAAGTATTTAACTCGCTGCAAAAATTCAAAAGAGAAGCTAAATTCTCTACATGGTTATATAGGATCGCTTATAATACGGCTATCTCAAAAACCAGAAAAAAGCGAATAGAAGTTTCGGCCATTGAGGATAGTATTATAGAAAACTATACTTTTGACGAAATTATTGAAGAGCTGGATGAATTTAGTTTGGATGATAAAAGAAAGTACTTTGAAAATGCTTTAAAAAAGATACCTGAGGAGGATGCTTTATTGTTAACAATGTTCTATTTAGACGAACAGTCAATTGAACAAGTGAGTGAAATTACAGGCTTATCAGTATCAAATGTAAAAGTAAAACTTCACCGGATTCGGAAAAAACTTTATCAAACAATTGATGAAATGATGAAATACCGAGTAGGTGAAACGCTTTAATAAGGAGATTGAAATGGGAAATTCAAACGAATTTAAAGACGTATTTCTAGAGAGGATGTTTAAAGCATCCTCATTGGATAAACCGTCAAATGATTTTACGGCTAACTTAATGAATCGCATCAAAACAGAAGTGGTTCTTAAAAAGGAAGCCGATAAACCAATTATTGAACCAATCTATTGGCTAATGATCGGCCTTGGTTTAATCGTTGCAGCCTATCTATTGTTTCAAATGGATTGGTCATTTATGCAAGTTTTAATAGGAGAACTCAATATTAAACCTATTGATTTGCCAAAATTACCAGAACTGCCTAAGATATCTCTACATATGTTTGGAAGCCTACAAGAATCCCTCAAGGCTATTCGAATACCATCTGTACTTATTATTGCCATTGTGGCTGTTGGATCATTAATCGCTATTGATAGAATTTTAAAAAACAGAACTAACGCAAAGCTTCTTTTATTTTAAGTTTTTCTATTTTTATAGAAAAATTAAACGATGTTTCCGGAAATCATACAACAAAAAACAATTCAAATCCTGGCTTCTAAACAACAAAAAGAGGTCAGGATTTTTGCATTCCAAGCATTAAGTGGAGGTGATATAAACGCTGCTGTTCGTATTGATACATCCATTGGTCGTTTTTTTGTTAAATGGAATCAAAAACATAAATTTCCAGAGATGTTTGAAAAAGAAGCCAAAGGATTGGACATTCTTCGATCATCAAAACATCTCCGAATTCCTCAGGTCACATTTACTGATTCAGCAGGCGAATATTCTTTTTTGGTTTTAGAATATTTGGAGCAAGCTAATCGTGATACTAATTTTTGGAATGACTTTGGAAAAGGATTGGCCAAGCTTCACAAAAGTTCGGCTGATTTCTTCGGATTGGATCATGACAATTATATTGGATCTTTAATGCAATCAAATTGTAAAAAAGATCATTGGATTGATTTTTTTATTGAAGAACGACTAGCGATTCAGTTGAGATTGGCTCGCGATTCGCATTTGATCGATAACCACATTTTGAGTGCTTCTGATCGACTTTTTAAACGCCTGAATGAACTTATCCCCGAAGAGCCTTCCGCGCTTTTACATGGCGATTTATGGAGTGGCAATTGTATGATTGGAGATCAGGGCGAAGCTTGCTTGATAGATCCCGCTGTATATTTTGGTCATCGAGAAATGGATTTAGCCATGAGCAAGCTGTTTGGTGGATTTGAACCAAGCTTTTATGAGGCCTATAATCAGGAATATCCTTTAGAAAAAGACTGGGAAAAACGCATGGATATTTGCAATTTATACCCCTTACTGGTTCATGTTAATTTATTTGGGGGGAACTATGTTTCGCAAGTGGCTTCCATCCTAAAGGCATTTTAGATTTTTGGCTACTGGCTATTTTTCGAAAGATTTGATAAACTTCGATTTAAGTGCTAATTTTGTTTCCCTAAAATAATAAAGATGAGCACAACTAATGTGGAGGATGAAAGTGGCAAAAAAGCTTCTTTAAATTTTATTGAACAACTTATTGAAAAAGAAATTTCTGAAGGAAAACATCAGGGAAGAGTGCATACACGTTTTCCACCGGAACCTAATGGATACTTGCATATTGGTCATGCAAAATCAATTTGCTTGAATTTTGGTTTGGCTAAAAAATTTAATGGGGTTTGCAATCTTCGCTTTGATGATACCAATCCGGTGAAAGAAGATGTGGAATACGTAGATTCTATTCAGGAAGATATTAAGTGGTTGGGTTTTGATTGGGAAGATCGTTTGTATTATGCCTCTGATTATTTTGAACAATTGTATGAATGGGCCGTAAAAATTATTAAAGATGGTAAGGCTTATGTTGATGACCAATCGGCGGAAGAGATTTCTGCAACACGTGGCACTCCATCAAAACCGACTACGCCCAGTCCGTATCGTGATCGCTCTATTCAAGAAAATTTAGATTTATTTGAGCGCATGAAGAATGGGGAATTTCCTGATGGAGCAAAAGTTCTTAGGGCCAAAATTGATTTGGCTTCCCCTAATATGCAATTACGCGATCCAGCCATGTACCGCATTAAACATGCCCACCATCATCGTACAGGTGATACATGGTGTATCTACCCAATGTATGATTTTGCACATGGTCAATCCGATTTTATTGAAGGGATAACCAATTCCATTTGTACACTCGAATTTGAGGTGCATCGACCATTATATAATTGGTATTTAGATCAGCTTGTTGAAGAAGGGGCTTATCGCCCTCAACAAACCGAATTTGCACGTTTGAATATTACGTATACGGTAATGAGTAAACGTAAATTATTGCAATTGGTTGAAGAAGGCCATGTGAATGGCTGGGATGATCCACGCATGCCTACTATTTCGGGTTATCGTCGTAGAGGTTTTACCCCCGAATCTATTCGAAATTTTGCGGAACGTATTGGTGTAGCCAAACGCGATAATGTGATTGATGTTGCTTTATTGGAGCATGCTGTTCGTGAAGACTTAAACAAAAAAGCCAATCGTGTAATGGCTGTTTTAGATCCTTTGAAAGTAATCATTGCAAATTATCCTGAAGGACAAACCGAAGAACTTGAAGTAGTTAATAATCCTGAAGATGAATCGGCTGGGAAACGCAAAGTTTCCTTTAATCGTGAATTATATATTGAGCGTAGCGATTTTATGGAAGATGCACCAAGTAAATTTTTCCGTTTAGCACCCGATCGTGAAGTCCGTTTGCGTTCAGCTTATATCATAAAATGCGAAAAGGTAATTAAAGATGAAAATGGATTAATTACAGAATTACATTGCACCTATGATCCTGACACAAAAAGTGGAACGGGAACAGTTCAGCGTAAGGTTAAAGGAACGATTCATTGGCTGTCGGCTGCCCACGCTATTGAAGCCGAAGTGCGTTTATATGATCGTTTGTTTGTGACTGAAAATCCTGATGTGGCAGAAGAAGGCAAGGATTTTAAATCGAATATGAATCCTGATTCTTTGCAAAAAATTACGGCTTTTGTAGAGCCATTTATGAAGGATGCGAAAGTGCTAGATAAAGTTCAATTTGTGAGAACAGGATATTTTTGTGTAGATAAAGATTCTACAGCCGACAAATTAGTATTTAATCGTACGCTTTCCTTAAAAGATTCTTGGGCGAAGCAACAAAAAAAATAAAGTATATTTCTATTAAAGAGGGGGTGTCACTGTCAAGTGTCATCCCCTCTTTTCATATAAGAACTTTACTATTACATTTTCAATCTCTTTAAATTAACATTTTAATAATGATAACTCTGTATCGGGCTATGTAAAACTGAATTATAAGTAAAGTAAATTGGGTGTATATAAACTATTTCATCTAACTAAACTCTGAAAAGAAATGAGAAAAGTTCTTGCTATTGATGACCAAAAGCAAATCTTAATTTTTATCAAAGGAACGCTTAAGCATTATGTACCAGAAGTTGATTTTATTAGCGCACAAAGTGGGGAGGTGGGTTTGAAAATGGCAGAAGATGAATTACCAGATGCTATTTTATTGGATATTATGATGCCCATAATGGATGGCTACGAAGTTTGTAGACAACTTAAATCGAATCCCAAAACCAAGCATATTCCTGTAATTATGTTGTCAGGTGTTAAGAAGGATACTGAGAGTCGGGTAAAAGGTTTGGGGGCTGGAGCTGATGCGTTTTTATCAAAACCAATTGATCCCCCTGAATTGGCCGCTCAAGTAAATGTAATGCTACGTATTAAAGCTGCTGAAGATGAACTTCGTAAAGAGAACAAAAATTTAGAAGAATTGGTGGAGATACGGACAAAGCAGATGCTCGAAAATGAATTGAAATTTAAAGCTATTGTTGAAAATGCTGAAGGAGTCATATTTTTACTAGATACAGCCAGTGTTTTTGTGATGGTTGAAGGTAAAAAATGTTCCGAATTTACTCTAGTGAATAGTGATGTTATTGGTAAACCCGCCTTTGAAATTTATGAAAAAATCCCAGAAGCTATAAAAAGTATTAAGCTAGCCTTGAAAGGTGAAATGTCAAGCTGTTTAATTGATGGGAATAAGCTCATTTTTGATGTATGGTTTTCACCTCATTATGATTCTAATAACGATATTATTGGGGTTATTGGGGTTGCTGTTGATATCACAGAAATGAAAGAAGCTGAAAAAAGAACTCAATTGGCCCTTGAAAAGGCACAAGAATCAGATCGACTGAAATCTGCTTTTTTGTCAACGATGTCTCATGAACTTCGAACTCCGCTAAATGCGATTATTGGATTTTCAGAAATATTGGATGGAAATTTGGAAGCCAAAGAAATCAATGAGATGTCTGCAATAATCAACAATAATGGGGCTAGTTTGCTCGAAATGGTAGAAAATATATTTGATATTACTTTGATTGAAAGTGGTGAAATTACAATTGTTAGAGAGGAATTTTTGTTTAATGAATTTTTATTGGATTTGTATGTAGCAATTAAGGAGGAAGCTGCAAAAATGAACAAAAATCATCTAGATCTAATTTTGCCTTTAATTACTGAAAATGAAAAATTCAATGTTTATACTGATCAAAGAAAACTAAAGCAAATACTTCTTAATTTGATTAAAAATGCATTGAAATTCACTCAAATTGGGAACATTGAATTAGTTTTTGAGCGTGAAATTTTAAAAAATGGAGAAGCCTTTTTAAAATTTAAAATTATTGATACTGGTATTGGAATAGAGCCTGAAAAATTTGATTTTATTTTTGAAGCCTTTAGACAAGCTGATGACACAAAATTACGTAAATATGGAGGCGCTGGTATTGGGCTTTCTGTTGCTAAAAAATTAGCCGAACTTATTGATGGTAGGTTATGGGCTGAATCAGAAGTTAATCTTGGCTCAACGTTTTTCTTGAATGTCCCTTGTTTAAACAAAGCAATCCCTAAAATAAAAAAGTCAGCAGTGGATTTAGACTCTTTAAAAAAGGCTGTTGGTGGAAGTTTAGTATTAATAGCCGAAGATGATATATCCAGTTATTTATTACTGAAACATTTATTGAAAGCGGCTAATATTAAAACTGTGTGGGCAAAAAATGGCACTGAAGCTTATGAGTTTTGCATGACAGTACCTAGTATTAAATTAGTTTTAATGGACTTACGAATGCCTGATATGACTGGTTACGAGTCAACCAGAAAAATTAAAAACAAACTCCCCAAATTACCAGTAATTGCTCAAACGGTACAAGCGTTGTATGGAGAAAGAGAAAAAGCTATTCAAGTGGGTTGTGATGATTTTATAACAAAGCCTATTAATAAGGAGAAATTATATAATTTGCTTGAAGAGTATTTGAAATAAAAAAACCTTCAGCATTTTGCTGAAGGCTTTTTTTGGTTGAGGTCTCGAGCGGATTCGAACCGCTGTACAAGGTTTTGCAGACCTCTGCCTAACCGCTCGGCCACGAGACCCTCTTTTGAGATTGCAAAGATAGATAAATTTCAAAAATCAGCAACGATTTTAATTAAATGATTTAATGAGGGTATGCATAGCTGTCAATGGTGTGAAAACCAAAGAAATGCATACCACCTTCTCTAATCGGTATGTTTATAATGTGTTCGTCGATACCATTCTCAGAATTGGTTCGGAGTTTTAGGCTATGTTCACCAATGGCTAATGATGATCTACAATAGGAAATGGAGAAAGGCAAGGTTTGCCAATTGCGGGTATCGGCTTTTTCTGTAGCTGTATTGAATAGACCTACAAAAAACCCCGCTGTTTTATCTTCATTGCGGACGATATTTTCAATGGTTTTTTTAAGTGCAACCCGTAATAATGAATTTCCTAAATCCCTCAGCATTCTATCCTGTAGTACTTTATATGCAATTGCATTTATATTTTCTGTAATTTCCAATGGATAGCTCTTATTATCATCTGTGAGTAAAGTGGCCGAATGATATACTGGTGATCGTGTTGTGTATTTAGGAAAGGCAATATGTGTAATGCTTAAATCATTTAATCGGCTTCTTTGGGATGAAGAAAGATCATCTACATAAAAGGGGAAATCAAGACCCATCTCATCGTTTACAAAATTGATGTATCCTAAACCACCCCCCTGTTTTGCAAATGTTAGTGACCATTCAGCTTTGACCGGTCCCAAACCATTCATCCAGAAAAAAATCAAATTTCCATCATCCCTATTAGTAGAATCAAGTTTCATTGAAAATTTATTTTCATAAAAGAAAACTTCATTCATGAAACCTGTTTTATAGGCTGTTCGGAGAATATCTTTTTTAAGTTGCTCCGGGCTACCTATTCCAAAGTTTTGGAGATAATCGTTTTCAAAAATAGTATTGGCATTTCGATAAGCGATAAAGGCGTTATTATAGTCTTTTTGTGCATCATAAATCAGTCCCATCAGAAGGTGAATAAACGCATCTTGTTGGTAGCGATTTTTATGGTCTTTGTACTTATCATTTAAATTATTAAGTTTAATATTGGCTCGTTTACACTCAACCAATGCTTCATCCCACTCTCCAAGCGAAATATAATTCATGCTTTGATAAAAATTAATTAAAACGACCTCAAAATCTTCGGGTAGATAGGGCTTGGCCATAGGATTGGTCAATAAAGCGATAGCCTCATTTCCCAAGCTTTTCCGATAATCCTCAATAATAATATCAGCTTCTTTAAAAAATTCGATACTTAGCTTATAATTCCCAAGCATATAATTTAATACACCTCTATCCAATAAATTTAGTATCCGATTTTGACCTTCTTGAGATTTTTTATCAGCTGCTAATATTTTATCGGCTTTCTCAAGATTCCCAGATTGAATTTGATTATGTACAGCAATGTTTTTTTGATGCCAAGTCATGCAACTTGATAAAAGAAAAATAGAGACTATATATAGGAATAGCTTACTTATATCTTGTCTTAAGCGGATCATAATTTTGGAATAAAAAAGCAGGAGTTATACACTCCTGCAATCGATGCTAATTTTTAACGTATTTTTTAATTTTCTCGTCACCTATCCAAATTACTTCATTTGTTTCCAAATTTGTTAATTCAAGATCAATTTGATAGTATACAACTTGTTGTTTATTGTAGGAATCAACAATGGAACTAATGGTTCCGTGAAGCATAAAATCAGCCCCCAATTCACGACCCCATTTTTTCATGGTCGCAGGTGAAGAGTAATCTTGTTGATCCTGACGTTCATAACGCAACTCTTCACGTTTTTCACCTCCTTGAATCAAACGAACAGAACCTGTACGGATAAAAGCTTTTTCAATGTCCTTAACAAAGGTTTCGGCATTGATGTGTTCGTGACTCTTGTTTTTCATTAAACCGACAATCACTTTCGGGCGCTCTCCCTCATTCTCTTTATTGAAATCATGTATCCAACGATCGTTCAAAATTTGATTTGTAATATCTTGAGCAGTGCGCCAGGAATCAGTATCATTCCATCGACCACTTAAATCAATTTGCTCGTCGTAGGCAACTCTCGTCACTTCATGTTTAGTAGAGCAGGAAAAAATGGAAGTGCTTAATAAGAATAATGCGATAAATTTGAATGTTGTTCTCATGACCTAAGATTAATGGTTAATATTTTGAAAAATTCGATACATATTATATTTTGCAATGATTAAATATACGTCTTTAACAAACAAATATTATTCCAGAAAATTTATTTTAACAATCTTTTTGAATATATTTTGAAAGGCAGGATGGGCAGAGGCATTTTTCGTATTGCTCTCGAATTTTAATTTGGACTTCGCTGGGTA
>JBFFMB010000037.1:0-8849 GCA_041554455.1 Bacteroidales bacterium | reverse complement strand
TGTTCCTAGGATGAAATAATAAGGGTTTATTTTTATTAATGCGAATTGCAAAACATTTAAGTAATAATTTTCCAGACGAGGTAAGCCGACAAGCTGGAACCAACGACTTTGATCTTTGAAAAAATAAACGTTGAATAATGTAACTAAGCATCCGACGGAAATTAGGTTTGCAAGCCAATAAACACCTAAAATATAAAGAAAAGCAGCTATTATGATCAATACTAAAATAATCCCAATAACTTTTCTTTTGTTGCGTTTTTTGTTTTTCTGTATTGGATTAAACGTAGAGGCAAAAACAGGTATTATAATCAGAGCTACAAATAATGATGAGGATAATACAATCATTAATGTAATCGGTAAGAACTTCATATACTCACCTACGATGGAATCCCAAAACAAAAGAGGGAAGAAAACAGCCAATGTTGTGAGTGTTGATGAAATAATAGGCATGGCAATTTCGCCAACTGCCGTTTTTGCAGCATTGAATAGTGAATAGCCTTTATTGTTGAAGCGCACTATATTTTCAACCACCACAATGGCATTATCAACCAACATCCCTAAGGCAAGTATGAGTGAGAATAAAACCATCATATTGATTCGAAAGCCCATGATCGATAGAATAATGAAAGAGATGAACATGGACATTGGTATCGCAAAGCCTACAAAAAGTGCATTACGCGTGCCTAAAAAGAAGAATAAAACGATAATAACAAACAACATCCCAAGAATAATGCTATTCTCTAGATTACTCAATTGCATACGAACCATATCTGAAGTATCGTTCGTGATAGAAACGGATAAAGATTCTGGGAGGGAGTGATTGGATTTAGCTTCCTCTAAGATTTCAAATACCTGATCGGTTGTCGCCAAAATATTTTCACCACTTTTTTTCACCACCTGTAATGATACAACAGGTTGTTTATTTAAGCGGGCAAAACTATTGGGTTCTGCAAAGCCATCAATAACTTCAGCGATATCTCTTAAATAAATGATCTTTCCATCTTCACTTTTTACAATGATATTTTCAATTTCCTTCATGCTGGTAAATTCGCCTATGGTACGAATAGAGCGTCGGGTTCCTCCGAGTTTAACCTCTCCTCCGGAAATTGATAAATTTTCTGCGACTATAGCGTTTTCAATGTCATCAAAGTTGAGTTGATTTGCATTTAATCTGTGAACATCAACATTGATCTTGACTTCCCTATCATTAATGCCTGTAATGTCAACTCTAGCAACCTCATTAATCGTTTCAAATTCGTCTTCTAAAAATTCAGCATATTTTTTTAGTTCGATCAAGCTATAATCACCCGAGAGATTAATATTGATAATGGGGAATTCCGACATTTCAACATCTTTCACAATTGGATCATCCAATAAGTCATTAGGTAACTCTTGCTTTGCTTTATCAACCGCATCTTTAACATCCGTCAGCGCTTCAGAAATTTCAACATTTGTATTGAATTCAATAAAAACTAACGAATAATCTTGAGCTGAAGTTGAGGTCATTTTCTTGATACCCTTGATGGTCTCAATTTCTTTTTCGAGTGGTCGACTTATGAGGTTTTCGATATCAATAGGTGCATTCCCTGGATATACGGTTGTAACTAAAACCCATGGCACCGAAATGTCTGGTTGTAACTCTTTTGGGAGCTGTACATATGAAAAGAGTCCGAATGCCGCTAGTGCAACGGTTAGTAAGAAAACCGTGTTTTTATTTTTAAGTGCCAAGGTCGTTAATTTAAACTCCCGAGATACTTTCTCAATTTTTTCTTTAATACTCATCTATTATAATGTTTTCAGATAAAAAATCTACTTTACTTCAATTTCCGAGCCATCGGATATTTGATTATAACCTTCAACAATTACTTTATCTCCAGTTTTTAGTCCACTGATGATCATGCTTTGTTCTTTATAAAATACGCCAGATTTCACATACTGTTTTTTAGCAACCAAGGATTTCCCTTGTTTTTTAACCACATATAAAAAGGATCCTTTTACATCTTGTTTAATGACAATAGAAGGTACAATTAATGCTTCATCCGTTGAATAATCATTGATTTGAATAATTGCCAACCCATTTGGTTTTAGCTGTTCATTCTTATTATTGAATTGGAGTTGTAAGTTTATCGTACGGTTTTGGGGGTGAATAATATTTCCGATACGGTGAACAGGAACAGTCATAGCGAGATCAGGATAATTGGGAAAACTTAATTCCACTCTATCACCTTTTCGAATAACAGGTAAATATGATTCAGCGACATCTGCATTGATATATAGTTTGCTGAGGTTAACCAATTGCATCATTTGTACTCCTGGGGCAGCCAGTTCACCTTCTTTTTGTATGATGTCATCAATGATGCCTTCAAAAGGAGCTTTGATAATAAGAAGTTCAGATTGTGCTTTTAAGCTTCCTAATTTATCTTCTAAACCCTCTTTGGCGTTTTTAGCGGTCAAGAAATCTATTTCAGAACCAATTTTCTGATCCCATAATTTCTTTTGTTTTTCGAAAATGATGGTTGCATATTCAATGGCCGTATTCAATTCATCTATATTTTTATCGATGGTCGAGCTATTGAGCTTAGCAAGCTTTTGACCTTTGTGAACTCTTTCGCCTTCTTTCACATAAATCTCTTTGATTTGCCCGCCTAGTTCAGGGCTGATATATGCTATATTTACAGCCTCAATATTTCCACTTACTTCAATGTAGTGATTGAATTTTTCGAAACTTAATTCTTTAATAATGACGGGCGTTTTATAAGCTGTAGTAGACGAATTATTTTTATCATTCGCAAGCTCATTTTCTAAAGTTGTAATTTTATTTTTAATTTCGTTTAACTCCGTTTTAAGATTAGCAAGTTCTGCTTTTTTGCTTTCAGTGTTGGATGTAGATCCACAAGCAATCATAAACAATACTAATGCGACGATGATGATTTTTCTCATTTTTTCAATTATTTAAATAGTGTTTAATTCTTTTTCTAATATTTTATGTCCTTTTTCGCTAACAATACCATGCAAGTGGTATGAGTAAAGCTCTTTAATAAAACGTGGAGAGGTCACTTCCATGATCGTAAAAGTGTCATTTTCAATAATAATATTTGATAGTAAAATGATAATTCGTTTAATAACACTGACATCTAAATTGTTTCGGTATAAGCCTTCTTTCATTCCCTTTTCAAAATTCCCATCATAAAAAAGCTGAAGTCTTTCGTTCTTAACTTTTCGAAAGTTTTTATAAATTTCAGGATAGTATTTTTGCAGATCATAAATCATAGTTGGAGAATGTGATTTATGCATTTCTATAAAAAAACGAACCAGTGTTAAAACTTCTTCAATAGCATTTAGTTCAGGTTTTAGAATTTGTTCTATTTTTTTTGCATTGAGACTGAAGTTATTTTGTATCGACTTATCTATCAACTCCTCCTTGTCTTTCACAAATCGATAGAGGGTTTTTTTTGATATTCCGAGCTCTCTTGAAATATCGACCATTGAAATACTTTTAATTCCATAGGTGTTAAACAGCTCTAAAGCTTTCTCAATAATAGCATCTTCTTTTTTATTACAACACAGCATACTTCTTATTTTTTTATTCAGAAAATAATTTTTCAAGAGCCAGTTTCGTATTCACCAAATCGACGATTGAAGTGATGTAACTTCCTTCTGTTTCTAAATATTGATTATAAGCTTGGAGTAAATCTAGACTTGATGAAACACCTTCTTTGTATTTCAGCTGCGTTTTATGATAAATTCTGTTGGCTAGTTTTACAGCATTTTGTTTATTCTGATTAATTAACAATGCATTTCTAAAATTGGTCTTTGTATTTTCTTCAGCGGTATTTAAATTATTTTTTAGTTGAATTTCTAATTCTTCAATTTTTTTCAACTCAAGTTTGGCTTGTTTTACTTTTGAGCTTCTGGAGCCACTACTAAATAAGGGAATATCCATTTGGATGCCCCAGAGGGTTGTCGGATACCAAGGTTTTCCTCCATCAAAAAAGTCGTAACTATCTCGCATGGCATTCGCTTGAGCTGTAAAGAAAGCAGATATAACAGGCAATGAATTGGCTTTTTCATTTTTCAAACTTAGTTTTGATAGCTCTTTTTGATTTTCCATTATTCGATAATCGATGTTTTTTGAAAATTGAAAATCTGAAGTTAGAAGTGTTGGATTTTGAATTAGGTTGAGCAAATTGTCAAGTTCATCTGTAAGATAAATTTCTGAATTATAATCAACCCCTAATAAAACCTTGAGATAGGATTTTGACAGTTTAATTTGGTTTGTTACATACAGTAAATTAGTTTCGAGATCGGCTATCATTAATTCAATCTGATCCACTTCTGTATCTTCAATAAAACCTTGCTTATGGATTTCCTTTGTTTCAGTATATATTGATCTTAAACTACTGAGAGTGCTATCCAGAATGCTTTTGTTTTTTTGGGTAACCAATACTAAATAATAAGCAGAAGTAACGAGTTCTTTTATATCGATACGCGATTTTTCAGATTGAACCCTTGATTGTTCCAAATAGGCTTTTGCTGCTTGCAATCCTACAAGATATGAACCGTTAAAGATCAATTGCGAAACCGTAATTTCTGCTGAGGCATTGAATTTAGTTCCAAAGCTTACCGGAAAAAACTGTGCATCTCCCTGAGGTGTTGTTGCGGTTAGTCCAAAATTATCTTCATTGACCGCAAAAACTGCAGGAGTGATAAAATCGGGCATCAGCGTGGTTGCAATATTCAAATAATTGGTATTCGAAATTTTTGCATTTACTTGAGGCAATCCAATAGCCGTTGTTTCATGAACTTTTTTCTGTGCAATTTCAATATCGCTTAGTGCATTTTTAACGGTAGTATTATACAATAGCCCATGATTTATGGCTTCTTCCAAAGTAAAATGAATGGTATTTTGAGCTAGCATCGTAAGGCTTATTAAAAAAATACTAGCAAAGGTTAGAATTGTTTTTTTCATTGATGTGCGTTGATTTTGATATTTATAGTTTGTAATTCTTTTTTTCTTTTTCATAAAAAGCAATCCCCTCAGGTGTGCTAATTCCACGAATAAAATAATCGATCATGAAATCGAATAATGTTTCATCCGAAAATTTATCTGGCGGAAATAATTCAGGATTATGCATATCGTTTAAACGCGAAAGATATAAGCGAGAGACTAGCTCGATACTTAGATCTTTTCTATACATTCCTTGATCAATTCCCTTGGTCAGATTGATTCTGATTTTCATAAAAATATAATCCTGTCTTTCGGTAAAGTGTTTATGGTATAGTTCTGGATAATATTTTTTTAGATCAAAAGTCATAGAAGGACTTACATCTTTAAATCGTAAAGTAATTTCTTTACTTACGATTAATAAAATTTTAATTGCATTTACCCCTTCAAAATTGTGTTCATCAAAGATGTCTTGAAAACGTATGCGTTCAAATTTTAGCATTTGTTCCACTAAATCTGTTTTATTGCTTACATACTTATTAAGTGTGGTTTTTGGAATGCTCAATTTTTTGCAGATCTCATCAATTGAAATCGAGCGAATGCCCAAAGTAGAGGAAAGATTCCTCACTTTTTCCATGATACTTTTGTATTCTTTGTCCATTTTAGTCTTTTCAGTGAATAAAGTGGGGCAAAGATAATAGAAAATATTTAACGGAAACGAAATTAGTATTAAAAGTTTCCTTCGTTTCCGTTAAATAATGTTAAAAGGGTTTAAGTAAGTGAATTTAATTTCTTTTCAGAATGGTAGACAATCGTACTTATTGTTGAGTCTCCGGTAACATTTACGACGGTTCGGAGCATATCCAATGGACGGTCTACAGCAAAAATTAAAGCGATTCCTTCTGCAGGTACCCCGATAGATTCAAGCACAATAACGAGCATAACCATCCCAGCTCCAGGAACGGCAGCCGATCCAATGGAGGCTAAAGTGGCTGTTAATATGATGGTTAATTGAGCTGATAGGCTTAATTCAAACCCAAAAGCATGGGCAATGAAAACTGCAGCAACGGCCTGATATAAACTGGTGCCATCCATGTTAATGGTCGCACCCAAGGGCAAAACAAAACTGGACACTTCTTTGGAAACGCCGAGGTTTTTTTCCACACACTCCATGGTTACAGGTAAAGTAGCGGCACTCGAACTGGTTGAAAAAGCAAGTAGTTGAGCAGGAAAAATTCCTTTTAAAAAATGGAAATATTTTATTTTTGCAAATAGTCGAATAAATATGGGGTACACAACGAGGATGAGTGTAATCAATCCAATAATGACTGTTAATGCATAAAGACCTAAGGCTGCAAATAGATCAAGGGTGTCATCCATTTTTTCGCCTGCCACATCTACGATTAAAGCCGACAATAATGCAAAAACCCCATAGGGTGCCCCTCGCATAATAATTTCAATTATTTTTAGAATCACTTCATTGATACTATCCACCAGTTTTTTTACCGGTTTTACTTTGTCGGGAGGGAGCATCACCATCGCAATCCCAAATAAAATTGCAAAGAAAATAACTTGCAACATTTTTGAATTATCGCTCATTGAGCTAAATAAATTGTCAGGGACGATGTCCACTACTTTTTGGAGAGGTCCCTGCTTTTTAACCAATTCAGCTTGTTTTTGACCTTTTTCAATAGTCATTCCAAATTTTTCCTGAAATGCCTCTCGTTTGTTTTCTGGAAAGAGTTTGCCGGGCTGTGTCGCATTGACTAATATTAGTCCGATGCAAATGGCAATAATGGTTGAAACGATATAGAGAGAAATCGATTTTAAACCAATTCGAGAAAGCTTTGTAATATCAGTTAGGTTAGAAATTCCATTGATTAAGGAAACTAAAATCAATGGCACCGCAATCAATTTCAATAAATTTATAAAGATAGTTCCCCAAGGTTTAATCCAATCGGATGTTATTTCATTCCAACCGAATTTAATTGAAAGAAGACCCCAGATAATCCCCAAAACCATTCCAATTAAAATCTTCCAGTGTAAAGCGAGCTTTTTCTTCATAGGCTAAAATTTCTGTAGCAAATGTAGAAAAAAATGTGGTTTTCTGAAATATGTAAAATTGCAAGCTGAAAATGAAAATTTGCGGGAAGATTGATAAACAGCTAGAGTTCAATAATTAAATCATCCAAATCGCGTTTTGGAACATGATGAACATTGTTTTCATCTCTCCAATATTTGATCTCTTCACTCTTTACAGCATCAATCTGTATCACTTCTTTTGGTTTCCCTAGAGCAATAATGAGTTGAATTTTTAAGTGCTCAGCTATTTTTAATTCGGCTGATAATGGAATTCTTTTTATAGAACCGAAAATACAACCCCCATAGCCTTTTTCGACTGCGCCTAAAAGCATGCTTTGACAGGCTAGAGCCACATCATAATCATATGGTTTGACAGCTTTTTCAGGACCTAAAATGACTATATATGCCGAGGGTCGTTCCCCTTCCTCGGGTCCATCCCAATCTTTCAAATAACCAGCCCAAGCCAGATTTTTGAAAATAATGTTGTTGGTTTCTGCTCCATTGGAGAGCATAAATTTTAAGGGTTGTAAGTTACTGCCTGAAGGAGATAAACGGGCTAAATCAACTAAATCCTTCAAATCTTCAGAAGAAATAGTGACTTCTTCGTGAAATCTGCGATAGCTTCGGTTTTTTAAAATAAGGTCTTTGATCATAATGATAATTATTTTTCAACAGCAATACAGGAAATTTCCACATCCACATTCAAGGGTAGTCCGGCAACATGAACCGCTTCGCGGGCAGGTGGGTCTACTTTAAAATATGTCCCATAAACCTCATTGATTTCGCCATAATATTTCATATCCGACATAAAAATGGAGCATTTTACAATATTCGAAAAATCCATATTGACTTCTTTCAAGATATTTCCAATATTCGTCATTAGCTGTTTGGTTTGCTCAGCAGGGCTACCTTCCACCAATTTCCCATCAAAAGGATTGATGGCTATTTGACCTGAAACATATAGGGTTCCATTGGCTAATACGGCTTGACTGTATGGGGCTAATGGTTTGGGGGCTGTGGATATGTTAACGATTTTTTTCATCTTGTTTGTTCTAATTGATTTTATGTAAATAACAAAACACAAATAACAAATAAATCTCAAATACTAATACTCAAAATTCAAAAAAATTATTTCAATTTAAATTTTGGTCATTGAATATTAATTGTTTTTTTTGATCATTGGGATTTGTTAGTTTTCTTTTATCGATCTCTAAAGTCTTTACGCTTCTCCAATTTTAAATCTTGCAATAAGGATGATTTAATAGCAATGGTGAAATTCCAACTTTTGCGTGGGCCAATAGGAATCCAATTAAAACGCATTTCCCAACAGTGCAAGTCGCGATATATATTTAACGAAGTGTATGAAACTTCCTTGTTGACAAAATCATAGCCCGTTCGAAAACCAATTTTTGTTTTCTTCGTAATCTTTATATCCCCATTAACGCTTAGCGTTTGGGTTTTTGTAGTCGTTTTATCGATTGATTCGTAGAAATCACCTTCCAATGATCTAAAATATTTATAATTTGCAGTGCGTCTAAAACTATAACTAAAATTGACAGACCACGGAATACTCCAATCTACATAATCATCCGGATTGTTTAAAACGTCTTGATATTCTTGCCTGTTTTCATCTTTACCAGGAATTTTATCTTTATCTAATCCCCCTTCTTTCCCCTCATCATTTTTCTTTTTACCATCTTTTGATGAAAATTTATAATTAAATCCAAAACTCCAAGAATTACTTTCCTGTCGTGCTATTTTTTTTCGAAAATCCCATTCGAATTGATTAATTACCCTTCCATTTTGATCGACAGCATAGGGG
>JBFFMB010000036.1:0-8886 GCA_041554455.1 Bacteroidales bacterium | reverse complement strand
TTAAAGCCATAAAATTTGTGTTAGAGAAATGTTTTATCTTTGAAGTGCCCTAAAAATAAGTGCTTGAAAAAATATTAAAAGCTCTAACAAATTGCAGACCAAAATGGTTTTTTTTAGTTGAAATTTTTTTAGTCGAAGAAATAACTTCCATATGCTTTTTTAAGTCAGCAATTTAGCATTTTTCAACTATCTCATGTTAATAACTAATTTCCCGCCTAGCTATTTTTGGTTGTATATTGCTGTTATAAAAAATAAGGAGCTGAAGAATTTTAACGACCAGAATATCAGCTTCGTACAAAAAACCCAATATTAAATTAGCAACTCAGAAAGCATGGAGAATAATCTTTTCGCCAGCACTAGTAAAGACCTCAATCAGAAGAAGGATACAAGCTTTTATGATGAGGTTTTAGAGAAGAGAATCAGGCCTCAAATTGTACCTGAAGAAACAAAAATTCAAAAAGAGAACGAAGTGAGAGAAGAAGTGGAAATGTTGGACATTATGAGCCCTCCTAAGAGGGTGTTGAAGAAGTATTCTCATCAAGAAATTTTAGCGGCTGCAACCGAATATTTTAAAGGTGATACACTCGCTGCAAATGTGTGGATGAATAAATACGCTCTGAAAAATTCAGAGGGTGAGATTTTTGAATTGACTCCAGAAGATATGCATCGCAGACTGGCTAGCGAAATTGCCAGAATCGAAAATAAATACCCGAATCCTCTTAGTGAAGATGAAATATTTAATTTATTAAAAGACTTTAAATACATTATCCCACAAGGAAGTCCGATGGCCGGAATTGGAAATAATTTCCAGGTTTCATCATTATCCAATTGCTTTGTAATTGGCGGAGATGAGCAGTCAGATTCCTATGGTGGCATTATGAAAGTGGATCAGGAACAAGTACAATTGATGAAACGTAGAGGTGGTGTTGGTCACGATTTATCACATATCCGTCCTGCAGGAAGTCAAGTAAAAAATAGTGCGTTGACATCAACGGGTATCGTTCCTTTTATGGAACGCTATTCAAATTCAACTCGCGAAGTTGCTCAAGATGGCAGACGTGGTGCCTTAATGCTTAGCATCTCGATTAAACATCCCGACGCAGAGAATTTTATTGATGCAAAAATGCAGCAAGGGAAAGTTACGGGAGCCAATGTGTCTGTTAAGATTGATGATGAATTCATGAAAGCGGTCATCAATGGAACAACCTATAAGCAACAATACCCAATCCATGCGATAAATCCCAAAATTGAAAAAGAAATTGATGCCCGTCAATTATGGGATAAGATTATTCATAATGCATGGCAATCTGCGGAACCTGGTATTCTTTTCTGGGATACGGTTATTCGTGAATCGGTTCCTGATAGTTATGCTGATTTAGGATTTAAAACCTTATCAACCAATCCTTGTGGAGAAATCCCATTGTGTCCTTATGATAGTTGTCGTTTGTTAGCGCTGAATTTATATAGCTATGTTGATAAACCATTTACGGATGATGCCAGTTTTGATGGATCTTTATTCTCAAAACATGTTCATTATGCTCAACGCATCATGGATGATATCATTGATCTGGAAACGGAGAAAATAGATGGCATTATTGCGAAGATTGATAATGATCCCGAAAATGAAGAAATCAAACGCATTGAACGGAATCTATGGGTAAATATTCGTAAGAAAACCTTAGAAGGTCGTCGTACAGGTATTGGTATTACTGCCGAAGGTGATATGTTAGCAGCACTCAGTTGTCGCTATGGATCAGAAACGGCTACGAATTTCTCAACTGAAGTTCACAAACTTTTAGCTGTGGAGGCTTATCGTTCATCAGTTGAATTGGCTAAAGATAGAGGTGCGTTTCCAATATTTGATATAGAGCGTGAAAAAAATAATCCCTTTATTCAACGGATCAAAGAAGCGGCTCCGAAGGTTTATGAGAATATGGAAAAATATGGACGTCGAAATATTGCCATGTTAACCATTGCTCCAACTGGTAGTGTGAGTATTTGTACCCAAACCTCTTCAGGTATTGAACCCGTATTTATGGTTTCGTATAAACGTCGACGGAAAGTTAATCCAAATGATAAAAATGTAAATATCAGCTTTACGGATGAAATTGGTGATAGCTGGGAAGAATATGTCGTTTTCCATCCAAAATTTGTTGAATGGTTAAAAGTAAAAGGATTAAATCCTGATGAAGTACGGAATTATCCGGATGCAGAGTTGAATAAAATTATTGAGAAATCGCCTTATTACAAAGCAACCTCCAACGATATTAATTGGGTTAACAAAGTGAAAATGCAAGGATCCATTCAAAAATGGGTTGATCATTCGATCAGTGTTACCGTTAATATTCCAAAGGATACTCCTGAAGAAATGGTAAGTGAAATTTACCAATCGGCTTGGGAAAGTGGCTGTAAAGGAATGACCATTTATCGTGATGGATCTCGATCAGGTGTTTTGGTTAGCAATGAGAAGAAGGAAGAAAAAGAGAATGAGTTTAAAGAAACAAAAGCTCCAGCGCGTCCAAAAATACTCAAGGCAGAAATTGTTCGTTTCCAAAATGATTATGAAAAATGGATAGCCGTTATTGGTGTTTTAGATAACAAACCCTACGAGATTTTTACTGGTAGAGCCGAAGGTTTTTATTTGCCGCCAACTGTAAACGAAGGTTGGGTTATAAAAAATAAAAGCGAGAACCAACAAACTCGTTACGATTTCCAATTTGAAGATAAAGATGGGTATAAAATTACCATTGAAGGGCTCTCAAGATCATTTGAGAAAGAATTTTGGAATTATGCCAAATTAATTTCCGGGATCCTTCGTCACGGTATGCCATTGCCATTTGTAACAGAATTAATCTCTAATTTAACCTTGGATGAAGAATCTATCAATACATGGAAAAATGGAGTAATTCGTGCCTTGAAAAAATACATCCCTGATGGAACAGCAACCTCAAAGAAAACCAGTTGTCCAGAATGCGAAGATAAAGATGGACTCGTCTATCAAGATGGTTGCTTAACCTGTACCTCTTGTGGATATTCAAAATGTGGATAATCTTTATTAAAGGATAGAAAAAACCCGATTCTTAGGAATCGGGTTTTTTTATGAATTTGATTTTCTCAGGAGTGTTTTAAAAATGGATTTTGTGATGATTAAAGCTAAAGCCATCCTTGATCACCTTGATTTTCTTAGCCAGAACAATAAATATTTCTAGCTGGTTTTTGGCCAGCCACTCAAAAGCTTTAGCTTGTCCATTGCAAGCATCAGCAAAAACAATCAATAAGGAATAATTGTATTTTTTTAGCCATTCATAGGCTTTAGGGTCTTCGGCAATAGCCGCATCTAGTATAGCTAAATGCGAAAATTTATGTTCTAAGAGCCATTGTGTTGCTTCTTCACTTCCACGAATGGCACTACTTAATGCAGCCAATTCCTGATACCCATTTTTGGCCAACCAAAGATGAATCTCCTGATTACCACTGAGAGCCTCTCCAAAAGCGATTAATATTTTAACGGGATAATTCTGCATTAAAAAATTTCAGTTTTAATACCCAATTGATGCACCTTTTCTGCAATGCTCTGCAGTTCTTCAGATGATATTTTCTGTAAATCTTTAGCCGGGGTTTTCCGATCAATAGGATACATCATCACCAGTCTGGGTTTTATTTTTTTAAGATGCTCCAACCAAAGATTAACTTCTTCCTCCGTTGTATTATCAATCACTTGATCATTATAATGACCTCTGAGAAATAAAGTTTGGATGATTACATCGCCCTTAAATTCACTCAAAATAGCAACAATATGTTCGAGTTTGAGGGAAGAAGAAGATAAATTAATACGTTCAAATTGTTCTTGCGAACCGGCATCTAATTTTAATATGTTCTGATCCACTAATTTTAGGGCTTCGAAAATATCGTTTTTATGGATCATGCTCGAATTTGAAAGTACGGTTGTGAATGCATCCGGAAAATATTTATCGCGCAAAGCGATAGTATCCTTCACAATAAGCGCAAATTCAGGATGGATGGTAGGCTCACCATTGCCTGCAAAAGTGAGGTTGTCAGGAGGCATATTATTTTCTTTCAACTCCTGAAGTTTTTCTTCCAGTAAACGAGCAATCTCTTCACGTTTTGGCAAATGTTCGTCTACTGATGATTTCTCAGGAGACCACCCGCATTCGCAATAAATACAATTAAAAGAACAAAATTTTCGGGCAAGCGGCAATAAATTTATCCCCAGTGAACTACCCAATCGTCTGCTTTTAACGGGGCCAAATATAATATCGTGAAATAAAAATCCTGACATGTTTTTTTATTGCAAAATTAATTTAATTCCACATTTATCGGGCATTATGCGGTTAAATATTGTAATTGTCTTTTTGAGGAGTATTAATTTCAGAAATGTATTACTTTTGGTCTTCTATTCACATGAGTAAGCTAGGCGATATAAAAGCTCCTTTGAGCAAGCATCTAAAGAGATTTGACAGCATCTTCAGATCTCAGATGAAAAGCAAAGTCCCTTTGCTTGACACGATTACCCGTTATAACATTAAAAGTAAAGGCAAACATATGCGACCACTTTTTGTTTTTTTGTCGGCGGGACTTTGTGGCGAAATTTCAGAGCGATCTTATCGGGCAGCCTCCTTAATTGAATTGCTTCATACAGCCACCTTGGTTCACGATGATGTGGTCGATGAATCTTATAAACGTCGAGGTTTCTTTTCGCTGAATGCTTTATGGCGAAATAAAATTTCGGTATTGGTTGGTGATTATTTGTTATCGCGAGGTTTGATGATAGCGGTTAAAAATAATGATTATGATTTATTGAAGATCGTTTCGGAAGCAGTGGAGCAAATGAGTGAGGGTGAATTATTACAAATTGAAAAAGCCCGTAAATTAGATATCAGCGAAGACGTTTATTTTGAGATCATTCGAAAAAAAACAGCCTCCTTAATTGCCTCTTGTTGCGCTGCAGGATCCGCATCAGTTGGATCTGATGAGGCAAGCATAGAAGGGTTTCGGAAAATGGGTGAAAATGTGGGCATTGCTTTTCAGATCAAAGACGATTTATTTGATTATGAGCAAAACGCAAATGCCGATAAACCTGGCGCGATTGATATTCAGGAACGGAAAATGACCTTACCACTAATTTATCTGCTCCAGAACTCCAGTTTTTTAGAACGTCGAAAAATTATTTATACGATCAAAAATCACAATACCAATCCTGAAAAAGTAGCCAAAATCATACAAAAGGTTCAAGCCATTGGTGGATTGGAATATGCGGAAACAAAAATGATTGAATACCGTGAAAAGGCCATTGAATTTATATCGGGTTTTGCAGAGACTGAGTTCAAGTCATCGCTGATTCAATTAATCATGTATTCTACCGAACGAAAAAAATAATCCTATTTCCATTTAATACTACAACCAATACTGGGTTGTTGATCCTCATTTACTGCTTTGTTCTCAAGGATGGCATCCAAGGCTGCACGAATATCTTTACCACTCACAGCAATTCCATTTTCCGGACGAGAATCATCCAACTGACCACGATAAACACATTTTAGGTCTTTATCAAAAATATTGAAATCGGGAGTACAGGCTGCATGATAGTCTTTGGCTGTTCGCTGATTACTGTCAAATAAATAAGTAAAGGGAATCTTTAAAGTTTCAACCAACTTTTTAATCCGTTCGGGACGATCTTCTGGAAAATTCCCAACATCATTCGGGTTAATTCCGATAAAAGAAATCCCTTTTGGACGATAATCATTGGTTAATTGAATCAATTCATCCATGATATGTTTGACAAAAGGACAATGATTACAGATGAACATGATCACCGTTGCTTTGTCTGATTGTAAATCTGTCAATGATTTGAATGTACCGCTCGCAGGTTCATATAGTTTAAAATAAGGAGCGGTAAACCCCAGTGGGATTTGTATAGTAGATATGGCAGCCATAATTAGTTTTGTTTGAGTGAGGACAAAGGTACAACAATCTATTTTTGCAGGAAATTTATATTTCGTTTTAATCCACTAAATTTACAACGTTCCAAAGGACTGTTCTTAAATAACAATTTGAATTTTTCATTATTTAAAGCTTCCCAATCTTTCTTTTTCATAGATAAGAGCTCGGGTTTTGGAGCCAAGGATTCCTCTTTTGTAGGAGTCGCAAAACGGTTGTGAGGACAAACATCTTGGCAGATATCGCAACCAAAAATCCAATCCCCAAATGCTTCTTTTAATGCAATTGGGAGTTCGTTTTTATATTCGATGGTGAGATAAGAAATGCATTTTCGGGCATCTATATTGTGGGGAGATGTGATGGCTCCTGTTGGACAGGCCTCCATACATTTTGTGCAATTTCCACAATAATTTTTATAATCATCGGTATTATAATCGAGATCCAGATCGCATAAAATTTCGCCGATAAAGAAAAAAGAACCCTCATTTTTTCGGATCAAACAACTGTTTTTTCCAATCCATCCCAGACCACTTTTGGCTGCCCAGGCTCTATCCAAAACAGGGGCCGAGTCCACAAATAGTCTTGCATTCACCGGATGTTCAACAAAGGCTTCAATGTTTTGAAGAAGTAACTGAAGCTTTTCTTTTATAATGAAATGATAATCTTTTCCGTAGGCGTATTTCGAAATTTTATAATTGTCTTCTTCGGGAAGAGCTGTTTCGGGATAATAATTCAATAAAACGGAGATCACCGATTTTGTCCCTTCATGAAGTAATCGAGGATCCATTCTTTTTTCAAAATGATGTTCCATATAATGCATTTCTCCCTGCATATCTTGGGATAACCATTCCTTAAAGTGTTGGGATTCTTTTTCCAGAAAGACTGCTTTGCTAAACCCACAAGCAGTAAACCCAAGCGCGATGGCTTGCTCTTTAATGTGCCGACTAATGTTGGATTTATCAGGCATATTCATTCAATCCTTAAAATAAATTGCCTTGCTCTTTTCCTTTAATTTTTCCTAAATGTTGATAGGCAAGGTCTGTGGCTTCTCGTCCTCGAGGTGTCCGCATTAAATAACCTTCCTTAATGAGAAAGGGTTCATACACTTCTTCGATCGTACCTGCCTCTTCCGAAACAGCTGTAGCAATCGTTGAAATTCCAACCGGACCACCTTTGAATTTTTCGATAATAGTGCTTAATATTCGATTATCCATCTCATCCAGACCGTGTTTATCAACATTAAGAGCGGATAGGGCATATTGCGAAATGGCTAAATCGATTTTTCCATTCCCTTTGATCTGGGCAAAATCACGAACTCGGCGAAGCAGTAAATTGGCAATACGAGGAGTTCCTCGGCTTCGTCGACTGATTTCCATTGAGGCATCAGATGTAATTTGAACTTTTAAGATGGAAGCGGAACGTATAATAATATTTTGCAGGGTTTCGGCATCATAATACTCCAGACGGGCGTTAATTCCAAAACGTGAACGTAAAGGTGCCGTTAAAAGTCCTGAACGAGTGGTGGCTCCAATCAGTGTAAAGGGATTCAATGCGATCTGAACAGTACGAGCATTGGGGCCTGTTTCAATCATGATATCGATTTTAAAATCCTCCATTGCTGAGTATAAATACTCTTCAATCACAGGGCTTAGTCGATGGATCTCATCAATAAATAGCACATCATTTTCTTCGAGATTGGTCAATAGTCCGGCGAGATCTCCGGGTTTATCCAATACAGGTCCCGAGGAAACTTTGATGCCCACTTCTAATTCGTTGGCAATAATATAGGAGAGGGTGGTTTTTCCTAGACCGGGAGGGCCATGCAATAATACATGATCCAAAGATTCCCCACGCAGTTTAGCGGCTTCAACAAATATTTTTAAGTTATCAAGCACCTTTGATTGTCCCCTGAAATCAGAAAATTCAATGGGTCTTAACACCTTTTCAATCTCCTTTTCAATCTGGTTCAGATTCTCATTTGATGGATCAAGATTATCGTTCATTTAGTTTTTTTGGATTATCTAACAAATGTAAGAAATATGTTTAAAATCTCATTCAGAATAGAATTTTGACTAAAATATTGATATGCGCAGCTAAATTGATTAAATTGGTCTCGTACCAAAAATGTAGGCCTATGAAAAAAATTATTGTTGCGATCGATTTTTCAGCCTGTTCTATTCATGCGCTTGAATATGCTATTTCAATTGCAAATATCGTAGAAGCAAATATTTTGCTGGTTTGGGTTGATGGTGAAGTTGCTCATGATTTGGATTTTAGACCTCTGGAGATCGAAGCTGAATCGCGAAAAGAAAAAAGCAAAATATTCAATGAAATCATCAGTAGATATGAAGAGCAGCTTAAAGGTACACTGAAATATAAATTTAGAAGGGGCAGAGTTTATCAGGAAGTTTCGCTCTTAGCCAAAACCGAAAAAGCAGATTTGATCATTGTAGGAACCCATGGTGTAAGTGGTTACGAAGAATACTGGATCGGAAGCAATGCCTATCGTATTGTGACCCATGCTTCTTGTCCGGTGATTACCATGCGTCAACAGTTTCCGATCAGAGATCGGGTCGACAAAATTGTAATTCCTATAGACGGAACATCCGAAACCCTCCAAAAACTTGGGTTTATTAAAGATTTAGCACAAATATTCAATGCCCAGGTTCATGTCGTTTCGATTTTCCCAACATTGATTGAAGCCCTGAAACGAAAAGTAGAGGTCAATGAAAAGAAAGCAATTCAATTTCTAAAAGAAAATAAAATTAACTTTGTAGATCAAATGGTGAAGTCTGATAATCTCACCAAAACAATTGTTGAATACGCCACAAAAATCGATGCGGATTTGATTGGAATTATGACTGAGCAAGGGAGTACTAAAAGCAGTGTTTTTTTAGGGCCCAATTCTCAAGAACTCATAAGCAATTC
>JBFFMB010000035.1:0-8999 GCA_041554455.1 Bacteroidales bacterium | reverse complement strand
TGTGCAAAGCATTTAGGAATAAAAATTTAAATAAACTGAAATTTATTTTTGTTTTATTAACAGAAGCTTCTTAGCATTCACTAGATATATTCCTATGAGTATGAACGAAACCCACAATACATAAGTGATTTCGAATCGTTCTCCATCAACAATTCCCCAAGCTAGTGCAACAATAGGAATTAAATAAGTAACCGATGAAGCAAAAATAACATTTGTTATCTTAATCAGATAGAAAAAGGCAATCAAAGCAGCAGCTGTACCCAGTATGGCCAAAATCGAAAGATAGGCCATTCCTTCCCAAAATTGTGGATGGGTTGAAATCTTTGATATAAAATCAGTTCCTGTAAATAAATAAAGTATAGCCGGAAATCCGAAAATAAAAAATGAAAATATTGTGATAGTAAACGAATCTAATTCTTTCAAAAATGTTTTAATTAAATTAGCATTGACGGCATATAAAATCGTCGCTATTATTATATAAGCAGCATAACCAAAATTGAACGAAAAATTTCCACCACCACTAACACTAATTAGTCCTATTGCACCTACAAGTCCAATAACAACGCCTACTACATTAAACCATTTTGTTTTGAGTTGAAATAAGGACAGCCCTATGATGAGCGTAAAAAGAGGGGTTAAAGAATTCAGTATACCGGCAATACCACTGTCGATACCTATTTGAGCCATTGGAAATAAAAATGCTGGGGCTGCTGATCCAAAGCTGACAAAAAACATGACAATCCAATGCTTACGATTCAATAATTTAAGTCTGGAAAAGGCGAAAGGAAGAAGTACTATAAAGGCTATTCCGACACGTAGCGCTCCTACTTGCATGCTATCAAAAACAGTTAAGCCTCTTTTGATAAGAATAAACGAACTACCCCAAATTAGCATTAATACTACAAGGATAAGCCAGGATAATACCGATAATTTAACTTTTGTTGCCATATTTTTAACGCCGGACAAAGATATCAATTTAATAATCATGAAATGGATTAATAAGGTCTCATTCAAAATAATATCTTTGCACTTCAGATTAAAATTATGATTTCAGTTAGCAATATATCGATACGTTTTTCAGGAGAGCTTTTGTTTGAAAATGTGAATTTTTTAATCAATCCGAGCGATCGCATTGGTTTAGTTGGTGTCAATGGAGCCGGGAAGTCGACCATCCTAAAAATTATTGCTAAAATTACTGAGGCTGCTAGTGGAGAAATCATAGCTCCAAAGGATACAAGTTTTGGTTATCTCCCACAGGAGATGCACATAAATTCTACGCTATCGATATATAAGGAGGCCTTAACTGCCTTTACTGAATTAAAAGAAATTGAGAAACGAATTGCTGAATTAACAAAGGCTGTTTCATATCGAGAAGATTATGAATCAAAGGAGTATTTGAGTTTAGTGGATGAGCTTAGCAGACAAAATGAAAAGTTTAGTTTGTTTGGTGGTGAAACCGCTGAAGCCAATGTCGAGAAAGTATTGAAAGGACTTGGGTTTAAACAAACAGATATGGAACGCCCCTTGCAAGAATTTAGCAATGGTTGGCAAATGCGTATTGAGTTAGCTAAAATCCTACTCCGACAACCGGCCTGTTTGTTACTTGATGAACCAACGAACCATTTGGATATTGAATCGATTCAATGGTTGGAAGATTATTTAATAAATTATCAGGGTGCTGTTTTACTTGTTTCGCATGATCGGGCATTTTTAGACAATGTGACTACACGTACCATTGAGATTACACAAGGAAAAATATTTGATTATAAAGCTTCCTATTCGGATTATGTTCAGTTACGAGAGGATCGATTGAATCAACAAAAGGCTACGTATAATAATCAACAGAAACAAATTCAACAAGTGGAGCGTTTTATTGAACGTTTTAGGTATAAAGATTCAAAGTCGAAACAAGTCCAAAGCAAAATAAAACAATTGGATAAAATGGATGTTGTGAATATTGAGCAGATCGATCGTTCGTCCATTCATTTTAAATTCCCTCCTGCACCATCTTCTGGGAAAGTTGTGGTGGAAACTAAACAATTAAAGAAATCGTATGATGATCTTTTGGTGCTGAATAATCTGGATTTTGTTGCTTTGAAAGGCGAAAAAATTGCATTTGTCGGTAAAAATGGGGAAGGTAAAACCACTCTTTCAAAAATTATTGTAGGAGCATTGGATCATGAAGGTCAGTTAAATATTGGCTACAATGTTTCCATAGGTTATTATGCCCAAAATCAATGGGAGATGTTGAATCCTGAGAAAACGGTTTTTGAAACCATTGATGATGTAGCTGTGGGTGATACTCGTAAAAACATTAAAGGCATTTTGGGCAGCTTTATGTTTGGTGGTGAAGCTATTGATAAAAAGGTCAAGGTTTTATCTGGAGGGGAGAAATCAAGATTATCCTTAGCTAAATTATTATTAGCACCCGTTAATCTTTTAGTTCTTGATGAACCGACCAATCACTTGGATATACGTTCGAAAGATATTTTGAAAAATGCCCTTTTGATGTACGAAGGTACTTTGATTATTGTTTCTCATGATCGAGATTTCTTGCAAGGATTAACAACTAAAGTTGTTGAGTTTAAGAATCAAAATATTAAAGAACATTTAGGTGACATCTATGATTTTCTTGCAAAAAGGAAATTAGAATCATTGAAAGCCCTTGAGGAAAAAAGAAAACAAAGTGGACAAAAGGGAGCTATTCAAGCTTCTGATAATAAATTACGTTATGAGCAGCGTAAACAAATAGAGCGTGAAGTTCGCAAAGTAAATACTCAAATTTCGAAATCTGAAAAGACAATCGAAAAATTAGAGGCTGAGATTGCTTTAATGGATGCAAAATTATCTAATCCAGCAGAATTTACCGAAGAAATTTCTTCGGGAGAACTCTATAAAATTTATGATCAACGCAAAAAGGATCTCAATATTGAGATGGAGCGATGGGAAGAGTTACACTTTAAAGCAGAAGAAATGAATGAAGAACTAAACGATTAATAATCTCTTTTTATTAGCCGATTAGCCATGGATTTTAATTCATCCTTATTATTTCCCGAATATTCAATTTTATCGAGATATGACATTGCTTTCTGATAATAATTCTTAATCTCAATTGCAGAGTATTTATCTACACCTAATTTTAAATAAATGTCTTTTATTTTCTGAATTTTTTGATCGCTATCCGGATGATTTGGAACAAAATGTTTATTAAGAATCTCTAAATCTTCCTCACTTGCCAATTCAAAGGCTTTTAAATAGAGGTAGGTTTTTTTATTAGTGATAATATCTCCTCCCGTTTTTTTACCGAATTTTTCTTCATCCCCATAAACATCTAGAAAATCATCTTGAAGTTGAAAGGCCATCCCAAGATATTCACCGAAATGATAAATATTTTCAATATCATTTTGAGAAGCTCCACCAATGATTGCCCCAATTTTTAAGCTCGCTCCCAAAAAAACGGCTGTTTTTAGCCGGATCATCATCATATAATCTTCGATGCAAACATTTTTATCAGTCTCGAAGTTCATATCGAATTGTTGACCCTCACACACTTCAATAGCTGTTTGGTTAAAAACCTCTAAAATGGGGTGTAAATATTCTACTTTAGTTTTGGTGATATATTTATAAGCGAGAGCAAACATGGTATCACCCGATAATATGGCTATGTTTGAATTCCATTTTTTATACACGGTATCTCTCCCTCTACGAATAGGGGCGTCATCCATGATGTCGTCATGCAAAAGTGTGAAATTGTGAAAAATTTCAATACCCATCGCCGTGTTCATTGCTTCATTATGATCGCCTCCAAAAAAATCACAACTCAGCAAAGCCATGACTGGTCGTAATCTTTTCCCTCCTAAAGCAAGTGTATATGAGATGGGTTCGTATAATTCCTTTGGTTCGAAATTAAGATTCTCATTCTCTAAAAACTCACAAAAATCGTTTAATAATAATTCAAACTTTTGCATCTCTTTGCGTCAATTTTATTTCAAAAGATTTAATAGATAAGCCCCATAACCACTTTTAACAAGGGGTTCAGCTAATTTTCGTAATTGATTATCATTGATAAACCCACGACGATAAGCAATCTCTTCGATACACCCGATTTTTAAACCTTGACGGTTTTCAATGACTTCAACAAATTGACCGGCTTGTAATAAGGATTCAAAAGTACCCGTATCCAACCAAGCTGTACCTCGACTTAAAACGCCTACTTTTAATTTTCCTGCTTCCAGATAATGTTTGTTTACATCGGTAATTTCGTATTCACCACGAGGGCTTGGTTTTATGTTTTTGGCTACTTCAACGACTGAATTATCGTAGAAATACAAACCTGGAACAGCATAATTTGACTTAGGTTGTTTTGGTTTTTCTTCAATAGAAATAGCTTTCTGATCTTTATCAAACTCAACTACACCATATCGTTCAGGGTCGTTTACATGATAAGCGAAGACGACTCCACCGTCGGGATCATTGCTTTCCATTAGTAGTTTTTGAAACCCACTTCCATAAAATATATTATCTCCTAATACTAACGCTACTTTATCATCACCAATAAATTCCTCCCCTAAAACAAAAGCCTGTGCCAATCCATTAGGAATTATTTGTTCTACATAGCTGAATTTGCAACCGATGTCTGACCCATCACCTAATAATTTTTTGAAATTTGGTAAATCCTCTGGCGTGGAAATGATTAGAATTTCGTTTATACCAGCCATCATCAATGCTGATAGTGGATAATAAATCATCGGTTTGTCATAAATCGGCATCAATTGTTTGCTAACAGCAATAGTTAGTGGATGTAAACGAGTGCCGGCCCCACCGGCGAGTATTATACCTTTCATATGTATTTATTTTAAGCGATACCTCTGGTATCCATTCCTTCAATTTCTAAATCATCAAGTTCAATATCTTCTTCTTCGTCAAATAAAATTAACAAAGGCTCTTTAAATCGTTTAGTTGTAATTCGTCTATCTAAAGATAACAATAGTGTAGGTAAAATAAAAAGATTTGATAGTAATGCGACCAATAATGTAAAAGCAATTAAATAACCCATGGCTTGGGTTCCCCCAAAACTCGATTGAGTGAAAATCGCAAACCCAAAAAATAATACTACAGATGAATAAATCATGCTATAGCCCGTTTCGCGTAAAGCTGATAAAACCGAATCTTTAATATTCCAATTGTTTAGTTTGAGCTGTAAACGATATCTCGATAAAAAGTGAATGGCATTATCTACTGATATTCCCAGAGCGATACTGAAAATTAATATCGTAGAAGGTTTTATAGAGATGGCGAAAAAGCCCATCATCCCGGCGGTCATCAGTTGGGGAATAAGGTTTGGAATCAAGGAGATTCCAATCATTCTGCCGGATGTAAATAATAATGCCATCAATGCACAAATGATAACAAGAGCTAAAAGCAAACTGGTCATCAAGTTTTTAACTAGATAATTTGTTCCTTTCAGAAAAACGACGCTTGTACCAGTAATGTTAATGTCATAGCGTTCCGATGGAAATAATTCGTCTATCTGTGGCTTCAAATCATCCATGATTCGCTGAATATCTTTTGTCCCAATATTTGCCATTTGTACACTGATTCGTGTTATGCTTAGGTTTTTATCAACAAAGGAATTGATTAGTGATTTTTCATCACCTCCTTCTAATTTAGGAATATAGCCTAGGATGAAATTTTTCTCCTGATTATTGGGAAGCTCATACATCTTTTCATCCCCATTATAAAAAGCTTGTTTCGAAAATTTGGCTACTTCAACCAAAGACAATGGCTTTGAAAGTTCTGGATATTTGGCCAATATTTGTTGTAGCTCATCTATCTTTTTTAAATTCGATAAACGTAAAACGCCTTTTTTCTTTTTAGTGTCGATGGTGATCTCCAGTGGCATGACTCCTTTGAAATGTTCTTCGAAAAACATCAAGTCAACGTAAAGAGGATCATTATGAGGAATGTCATCCACAATATTTCCAGTGGTTTTTAGTTTTGTTACTCCTATAATCCCAACAAAAATGATCATCCCTGCAATGATATAAACCCACCAACGATGGTACTGAACAATGTTTACAACCCTGTCCAGAATTTTACCAACATTCCCTTTTTCCAAATGTTTTAAGTGACGTTTTTGAGGTGGTTTTAAATAGCTAAAAAATATAGGGATGAGGAAAAGCGTGAGTAAGTAAGCCAAAATAATATTTATGGAGGCAATGACTCCAAACTCAACCAATATTTTATTTCCGGTTACGATAAAGGCAGCAAAACCGGCTGCTGTGGTAGCATTGGTTAAAAAGTTGGCGTTTCCAATTCTACGGACTACTCGCGATAAAGCCTTTATTTTATTGCCATGCGCCACATATTCATTATGATATTTATTGAGAAGGAAAATACAATTCTCTACTACAATTACGATGAGCAGTGGCGGCAATATTCCCGTTAGCATGGTAATTTTATATCCCAAAAACGAAATGGTTCCCATCACACAAACCACATTGATGATGACAATGATGATGGTAAAAAACACAGCGGTCAGCGAACGGAAGAAGATCAATAAAATAACAGCTGCAATAATTAAAGCTGCATAAATAAATAGTTGAAGTTCGTCTTCTACTTTTTTAGACGTGATAGTCCGGATGTATGGCAAGCCCGAATAATGCGCTTTAATTTCATGTTTTGATGCAAAATCTTCTATCGTATTTCGTATGTCATAAATCAGCTGAACGCGATTTTTAGTGTTCAACATTTCTTTATCCAAGGTAATCATCATCATACTCACATCCGTTTCTTTATTGTAAAGCAAACCATTGTAAAATGGGAGTGAATAAATGACTTCTTTTATACTGTCTAATTCTTGCTGCGTTTTTGGTTTTTGGGTGATGATGGGTTTAAAATCAAATTTTTGTTCTTCCGTGTTTTTGATGAGTTGATAAATTTTTCCGATGGAAACAACCTCTTGAACACCTTCAATTTTTTTGATGTTTATGGTTAGATCATACCAATCATTAAACTCATCCAATTGAAATAATTTTTCATCTTGAATACCAACAAAGAAAACACTCCCATCTTCACCAAATTGTTCTCTGAATTTTTCGTACTGAATGCTGGTAGGATCCGATGCTGGAAGCATTTTCGTCATTTCATAGGAAAGCTCCACTTTGGTAGCTTGGTATCCCATGAAAATGGTCAACAATCCAATGATAATTAAATTAGTAAACCGGTACCTTAAGATGATTCTGACCAAGTATTTCCACATGCTTTTTTTGTTCTGAAGAAGATTAAACGACAATTAGCTGATATCGTTTCGTTTATAAGCGTTTTCTTTCCTTTTTTAGGAGGTTCGAAATTAATACATTTATTTTGAATAGAAAAATGATTTAAAAACGACATTCCAGTCGTATGTTTTTTTAACATTTAAAAAGATATAGCTTGTCACACTGGCTGATTCCGAATTTCCTATCTTTGCAAAAAGCAAACCAAATGACTGAGTTTAAAATATTGTTTGTAGATAGCTGCCATCCGATACTGGAAGAATCGTTTGATAAAATGGGCTTGACGTGCGATTATAATCCTACAATTATTTTGGATGAAGAGGCCGATTTATCAATCTATATTGGCTTAATTGTGAGAAGCAAGAAAATTACTGCTGATCTAATGGGTCGTTTTTCAAATCTACTCTTTATTGGCAGGGTAGGTGCCGGACTCGAAAATATTGATGTAGACTATGCCGATTCTAAAGGCATTCATTGTTTGAATTCTCCTGAAGGAAGTCGCCATTCGGTGGGGGAACATGCATTAGGTTTGTTGTTAGCCGTGATGAATAAAATCTGTAAAGCAGATATAGAAATTAGGAATGGTCAGTGGTTGAGAAACGATAATTGGGGCACTGAAATCAAGGATAAAACGGTGGGCATTATTGGCTATGGAAATATGGGGAGCGCTTTCGCGGAAAAGATCAGTGGCTTTGGAGCCAATGTGATTGCTTATGACAAATATAAATTTGATTATTCCAATCAGTTTGTGCAGGAAGCAAGCATGGAACAGCTTTTTGAGGAATGCGATATTTTAAGTTTGCATGTCCCTTTGACGGGAGAAACCCGTTATTTGGTCAATGAAAATTATCTGGATAAATTCAAGAAAAATATTTTTCTGATAAATACAGCGCGTGGAAAAGTTCTGAATACTCCCGACTTAGTACAAGCAATCAAAAAAGGGAAAGTCTTAGGTGTCGGATTGGATGTGTTGGAATATGAAAAATCGGCTTTCGAACAGTTAGAAGTGGAGAATATGCCCGAGGCGCTGAAGTTTTTGATTAAATCTGACAAAGTCGTGCTAAGTCCCCATGTAGCTGGTTGGACCAATGAATCCTATTATAAATTAGCAAAGGTTTTGTTTGATAAAATTCAGAAAAAATTAGAGTAAAATAAAAAAAGACCCACTTGCGTGAGCCTTTTAATGATGATTTTCAAGTGTATTACCACTTCAAAATTTTCTTAAAATCGTAATCTGCAGGATTGTTTACAAAAACGTTAGCCGCTTCATAATCTTCTTCATCCAAATATTGCAAACCTTGTTCAAACACTAATTTGGCTTTCTGCGTATTCATATTTACCAAACGTGGCTTAATTTTTCCGTTAGTGTCTTCTACATCTTTTAAGTAAAGAGGCGCAATATCTCCTTTAGGGTCGGCTGTCACCATGCAAGCGGTTTTTCCTTGTTCAAATAATTCTTTGACACCCATTCCTAATAATGAACAATACATCAAATCAAAAGCGATGGGGCGAACACAACGAATTTCGTAACCCAATTCAACCGGACGACATTTAATATCGATGTTTAGCTCTTTGAGCTTACGTTGTAAAAGAGTGTTGAAAATATGAGCTTTACTTACATTTCCTAATTCAGGATGACCATGGTCGTCATAAGAGAAATTGATATCGCTGCCTTTGATTTCTTCTTCGCTCATAAAATGGAAAACACCTTCGCTGATGATA
>JBFFMB010000034.1:0-9025 GCA_041554455.1 Bacteroidales bacterium | reverse complement strand
GGTCGATTTGCCTTTTGGAACGTATCAAGGTGATTCATTGGAAGCCCTTCATTCTGCGATCCGAATCATGAAAGAATCGGGAGCCAATGCCGTAAAGATGGAAGGTGGAAAAGAGATCGTTCAGTCTGTGAAGAGAATACTCTCAGCAGGTATTCCGGTATTAGGACATTTAGGATTAACCCCACAATCCATCCATAAATTTGGAACATACGTTGTTCGTGCTACGGAAGAGAAAGAAGCGATGAAACTTGTTAAAGATGCAAAACTTCTAGAAGAAGCGGGATGTTTTGGGATTGTATTGGAGAAAATCCCAGCAGAATTAGGAACACTGGTTACCAATGAGCTAAAAATTCCAACCATAGGTATCGGAGCCGGTAGTGGCACCGATGGACAAGTATTGGTTTTACATGATATGTTAGGAATTACCCAGAAATTTTCACCACGTTTTCTTCGCCGCTATCATAGTTTAGGTGAAGAGATCAAAGGTTCAGTTCAATCATATATTACGGATGTTAAGTCATTAAATTTCCCCAACGAACGTGAGCAGTACTAAGGTTTTTAAAGATGTTTCTACGTCTATAAAATCGCGTATTTTATTTGAAGATAATCATTTGATTATTGTCAATAAATTACCTTCAGAAATTGTACAAGGTGATAAAACCGGTGATGAAACACTCCTTGATACCGTAAAACAATACATCAAGGAAAAATACAATAAGCCGGGCGATGTTTATTTGGGTTTGGCACATCGTATTGATAGACCCGTAAGTGGGGCTGTGATCTTTGCTAAAACATCCAAGGCGCTTACGCGAATGAATGAGCAGATCAAAAATCGCGAAATTCAAAAAATTTATTGGGCCATCGTGAAAAATCGTCCCAAAATCGAAGAAGGACGATTAACTCACTGGCTGGTCAAAAACCCTAAAACGAATAAATCAACGGCTCACAATTCAGAAAAAGAAGGTACCAAGAAAGCCGAATTGATTTATAAATTAATTGACCAAAGTAAAGATTATCAATTATTGGAAGTTGAATTGTTGACAGGTCGTCATCATCAAATTCGTGCGCAATTAGCAAAAATTGGGTGCACTATTAAAGGGGATTTAAAATATGGATCAGCCCGTTCAAATAAAGATACCTCCATCAGTTTACATGCACGGCAATTGATTTTTATCCATCCCGTCAGCAAAGAGAAACTAAACATCAAAGCCAACCCACCACAAGATCCACTTTGGGCTTATTTCTTAGGAAATCAAAAGTGATTTTGAAATTGTCGATTAGTGATTGAAAGATTTGACGATTTTAATTTATATTTGAAATATGAAATCCATGTTGACCCTAAAATATTTCTTTCTAACTATATTTTGTCTACAAATTTCTACAGCCTTTTCTCAATTGTATCAATCGGGAGAAGATCCTGCTAGTTTACGTTGGCAGCAAATCAATACAGAAAAATTTCAACTTATTTTTCCTGAAGGATACGAAAAACCAGCTCAGTATTTTGCCAATGCTTTAGAACAAGCTTACGAATTGGTTCCTCAAAGTCTCAAAAAAGAGCCTCGAAAAATTAGTGTTTTATTTCACAATCAAAGTGTCATTTCAAATGGAATCGCTCCATGGGCACCCGCTCGAATTGAAGTCTATAATACACCACCTCAAAATACTTATGCTGTAAATTGGTTTAGTCAATTAGCCATTCATGAACTTCGACATGTGGTTCAAATTGAAAAAATGAATAGCGGATTGACTAAAGTTTTGGGAATTCTTTTTGGACAACAAGCCGCCGCCGCAATTTTGGGAACCTATTTGCCTTGGTGGTTTATTGAAGGCGATGCCGTTGTTATTGAGACTGCTTTGAGTCATTCAGGTCGCGGACGCTTACCTTCCTTTGAAATGCCATTGAAAGCCCAACTTTTAGAAAAAGGAATTTATTCTTACGAAAAAGCAACCCATGCTTCCTATAAAGATTTTACTCCCAATTCTTATGAATTGGGCTATCAGATTGTGGCTTATGGGCGATCCAAATATGGAAGCGAGTTATGGGAGAAATCACTTGATTATGTAGCCCAAAACCCACTTTCAATAACTCCTTTTTCATCCAGTATTAAAAAAACAACAGGATTTTCAAAACGGGAGTTCTATACTAACTCTATGGAATTTTTGAAAGAGAAGTGGACAAAACAATTAGCAGCTTTAAAAGTATCAGATTATCAAATCCTCACTAAAACTTCTGAACATTTTAGGAGCTATGAGAATCCCGTTTTTTTAGCTGATGCATCGATCATTGCTTTTAAAACGAGCATGGATGAAGTTAATCAAATTGTCAGTATTGATCAATCAGGCAATGAGGAAATCGTATTATCAATTGGTTCAAGTTATCGTGATGCTTTATCATTGGGTGGAAATATTCTATGTTGGGCCGAAATTGAAACAGATGCTCGATGGTCTCATCGCTCATATTCAGTTATCAAATTATTTAATATTGAAACAAATACTTTGGCTGATCTTACACGAAAGAGCCGCTTTTTTGCCCCCCAATTAAATAAGCAAGGAACAAAGGTTGCTGCTATCGAAGTCAGCTCGGAGAATGTATATTCTCTAGTTATTCTAGATGTTTTAAATGGGAATGAAATTGCTCGTTATGAATCCCAGGATGGCGCTTTTTTGATGCATCCTACTTGGTCAGTTGATGATACTGAAATAGTGATGACTACTCTAAACGAAAAAGGGAAAAATATTCGCATTCTAAATCTTGAGAACGGGCAAACGAATGATATTCTGGATTTTTCTTTTGCAGAAATTAAGCGACCACAGCTTGTAGACAATCGAGTATTCTTCATAGCTTCATATTCAGGAATAGATAATTTGTATGCTTTTGATCGAAGCACCCAAAAAATAAAGCAAATCACCTCTGTTAAATTTGGCATCGATAATTATGTGTTTAACAATACTCAAGATCAAATTGTTTTTTCGAATTATTCTTCTGATGGATTTGGTTTGGCAAAACAAAATATTGATCCTTCTAAAGAAATTTCTTTAACGAATATTCAACCAGAAGCTGTCAATTTTGCTGATGATATGGCAGCTCAGGAGCAGGGGATTGTCGAAATCAATGAGGAGGATATGCAGCGCTATGAAGTTAAAAAATACCCTAAAACGAGCGGTTTATTTAATTTTCATTCTTGGTATCCATTTTCAATGGATTTGGTTGACTACGAAACGAAACCAGGTGTTACGCTGATGTCCCAAAATATATTGGGTACTGCCATTTCATCTTTAGGTTATGAATATGATTTGAATGAGAAGGTTGGTAAATATTATGCAAATTTCGAATACCGTGGCTGGTATCCGGTCATCGATTTGAATGTGGAATATAGAAAAGAAAGAGGTGTTTATAAATATATTGACAGCCTTCATCTACAGCATGAAATTCCATTTTCTTATCATGAACTGGAAACGAGTATTGGAATTAGTCAACCCTTGAATTTTTCTAAAAATAAGTTCATTAGTGGAATCACCCCTTTTGTTCGTTTGAAGAACACTTCTCGAAAAATAGACGATGGTTTTGATATTGAGTTTACCGAATCCAATTTTCAAAGTGTGGAATATGGTCTGTCTGTTTATCATTATTTACGTTCATCGCTCAAAGATTTATATCCTAAGTGGGGTGTGGTCGGTCGCTTAAGATATATTCATACACCCTTTACGTCATTGACTAAAAGTGATATGCTTTCCATGGAATTGATTACTTATATCCCAGGTTTTATGAAACACCATGGCTTTAAATTATATGGGGGTGCTCAACTTAGAACCGTTGGTAGTTATAATCCCTCAAATGTTGTCCCTTTTATAAGAGGCATGTCTCGACCTGCTTTGCATGAATATTTACGCTTGAGTGTTGATTATAAATTCCCCTTGTTTTATCCCGATTGGGATTTAAATTCATTAATGTATGTCAAACGAATAACGATGAATTTGTTTTATGATTATGCTCTAGGATCCACACCTAATTATATTGAGCATTATGAATCTATTGGAAGCGAGATCCAAGCACAAGTACATTTTCTTAGTTTTTTGGCTCCTGTAAATGTGGGATTTAGAGCTGTATATTTACCCAGTTTGAGTGATTATGAACTCAGTGCTTTTATCAGTATTGATTTTTCCGCTTTGTATTAAGATAAGCATAACGTATTTTTATAAAAAATAGAGAGATATGGATTTTTTAATTAAACTTTTAATTTCTGCAGTGGTCGTTATTTTAACTGCCTGGATTACACCAGGAGTTCAAATTCGGAGTTTTTGGAGTGCCATCATTGTAGCTTTGGTATTGGCTCTTTTAAACATTTTCTTACGACCCTTTATGATCGTATTAACGATTCCAATTACCATTGTAACCCTTGGTCTTTTCCTATTTGTCATTAATGCTTTTATAGTGTATGTGGCCGGAAAAATGGTCTCTGGATTCAAAGTGGAAAGCTTTGGAGGGGCATTATTATTCAGCCTTTTCCTTAGTATTATATCGTATATTTTTGGTCAAAATGGACCATCAACAATTTTTTAAAAAACGAATAAGATGAAAAGCAGAGTATTAGATCATAAGCCCCAGCTGGAAGAAATTATCAATAAGTGTGATGTTTGTCATGTTGCCATGGTGGATGCCGATAATAAACCCTATGTATTGCCTTTTAATTTTGGCTATGCAAACGGAGAAATCTATTTGCACTCAGCGCAGACTGGAAAAAAGATTGATATTTTAAAGAAGAACAATGAGGTTTGCGTTGCTTTTAGTACTGATTACGAAATGAAATATCGAGACGAGCATGTAGCTTGTAGTTATAGTTGGAAATATCGCTCAGTATTGGCTTATGGTAAGGTTGAGTTTATCACTGATATGGCTAAAAAAGTGGAAGCTTTAAATGCAGTTATGGCGAATTATACTAAGCGTGAGTTTAAATATAATGATCCTGCGGTAAAGGATGTAAACTGCTATAAGGTCGTTATTGAGAAATTGGAAGGCAGAGCTTACGGTCACTAAAAGATTTGACGATTAGGGAATCCTAATTTGATGAATTAGAATTTATCAAGCAATTTAGGTCCAAATATAACAATCCCAATGATAACCGATAAAATGGCTGCAAACAACACTCCGCCAGCGGCCATATCTTTTGCCTTTTTGATGAGAGGATGTTTTTCTTCGCTGATTTTATCAGCTAAGGCTTCGATGGCAGAATTAAATAATTCGGCAACAAAGACAAAACCGATAGTCAGGATAAGGATCAGCCATTCGATAAAATGGATATCCAACCAACATCCAGCTATTATGGTTAAGATGGCAAAAAACAAATGAATGCGAGCGTTATGCTCATCGCGGATCAATAACCATAAGCCATTAAATGCGTATCCAAAACTTTTGATTCTTTTTTTGAAAGAGAACGTTTCTTTAGCTTCCATAATCTTCGCTTTTTGAAAATTTCATCGTCAACCACAAATATAGTTTATAAACGATTATTCCAATTATTCCGCCTAATAAGGCTCCACCCAAAACATCTCCAGGGTAATGCACTCCCAAATAAATTCGGCTGTATGCAACAAAGCTAGCCCAGATCATTAATGTCAAGGTTGAATATCTGTAATTTTCTCTGAAAAATAAACTCATAAAGCTTGCAATGGCAAATACATTGGTGGCATGCGAAGAAACAAAACCATATTTACCTCCACAATGCCCTTTCACCAAATGAACCATGCCCTCCAGTAAAGGTTCATGGCAGGGACGGAATCGTTTAAATACCTCTTTAAATAAGTGAACAGATGCTTGGTCGCTGAGTGTAATTAATGCCGCAATGGCAATCAAAACAAAAATGCCTTTCCAACGGAGCTTGATAAAAACAAGGAGTAGTAAAAAGAGGTAAAACGGAATCCAAATAAGTTTGTCGCTGGCCCAAAACATCACAAAATCGAAAAAGGAATTATGGGCTCCATTTAAAGCTAAAAATAATTCTTGATCGAATTGGATTAGTTTTTCCAGCATATTCTTTAATTCAAAATAAGGAATTTAATTACGAATTTAATTTTCTCCAAATGGCATCTTTTAATTCAGTAATCCCTGTTCCTGCTACCGATGAAATAAACAAAGTTTCCACATTGGGGAGTTCTTTTTTCATTTCCCCAATGAGTTCTTTATCCAACATATCGCATTTTGTTATGGCCAGTATGCGTTCTTTATCCAATAATTCAGGATTGAACTGCTGGAGCTCGTTTAACAAAATAGCATATTCTTTACGAATATCATTGCTGTCGGCAGGAACCATAAATAGGAGCATGGAATTTCGCTCGATATGACGAAGAAAACGTAATCCAAGGCCTTTGCCTTCATGAGCTCCTTCAATGATTCCTGGGATATCGGCAATGACAAACGAACGATTATCCCGATAGGATACAATCCCTAAATTAGGACGAAGGGTTGTAAACGGATAATCTGCAATTTCTGGTTTTGCTGCTGAAACTACAGAAAGTAAAGTCGATTTTCCGGCATTCGGAAATCCTACTAAACCAACATCTGCCAGTAATTTTAATTCAATAATGATCCATTCTTCAATACTGTCTTCACCTGGTTGCGAATATTTGGGAGCCTGATTGGTGGACGTTTTAAAATGATCGTTTCCCAAACCTCCGCGACCACCTCTGACCAAAATATGTGTTTGACCATCCTCAGTGATTTCGCATAATTGTTCACCTGTTTCAGGATTTTTTGCGACCGAACCTAAAGGTACTTCTATAATAACATCTTTGCCATCGGCACCATGACTTCCACTACCACTTCCGGCTTCACCATGTTCGGCTCTGATGTGTTTAGTGTAGCGCAAGTGTAAGAGGGTCCACATTTGCGAGCTTCCTTTAAGAATGATATGTCCACCACGACCTCCATCGCCTCCATCAGGACCCCCTTTGGGGATGTATTTTTCCCTTCGGAAGTGCGATGAACCTTTTCCGCCACTACCTGATCGGCAATTAATTTTTACGTAATCAACAAAGTTTGAATGTGCCATTTTATTCTACTAAAGTATAAATTTCTGGGAGGTTACGAGCATAACCGTCGTAATCCAAACCATACCCAATTATAAAATCATTTGGAATTTTTATTCCTACATAATCAATGTGAAAATCTTTTTGAAATGCATCGGGTTTAAAAAGCAACGTTGCTATTTTTACTTCTTTAGCTTCCAATGTTTTGAGTAAGGGAAGGGTGTGTGCCATGGTAATTCCTGTGTCAATAATATCTTCAACAATAACCACTGTACGCCCAACCAGAACGCGATCCAAGCCGATGAGTTCACGAACGGTATTAGTCGTTTGTGTTCCTACATAAGAGGATAGTTTCACAAAAGACAACTCGCATTCGAAATTAATTTTTTTCAATAAATCAGAAGCAAACATAAAAGCTCCATTCAAGACGACAATAAAAAGAGGATTCTTACCAGCTAAATCTTTATTCATACGATCTGCTACTTTTTGAACAGCTGCCTCAATTTGTTCGGCTTTGATACTTGGTGTAAATTTTTTATCCAATACTTGAATGATGTTTTTCGTTGCTTCCATAAAATCTTTGATTTAGATGCTAAAATAAAAATACAAAATTACTATTTTAAAGGATTGATTGTTCGGAGCTTCGGAAATAAAAAATTAAAATGTAATTTTGCATTCAATAATCAATCATAAATTTAAAATAATCAATGAATATGAAGCCACTTGTAAGTATCATCATGGGTAGTACTTCCGACCTATCGGTTATGGAGAAAGCTGCTGGATTTTTAAATGATATGGAAATCCCATTTGAACTGAATGCGCTTTCGGCTCATCGTACACCTGAAAAAGTAGAAGTATTTGCAAAAGGTGCGTATGATAGAGGCATTCGAGTGATCATTGCTGGAGCTGGAATGGCTGCACATTTACCTGGCGTAATTGCTGCAATGACTCCTATTCCTGTAATAGGTGTGCCAATTAAAGCTTCGCTGGATGGAATGGACTCTCTATTAGCCATTGTTCAAATGCCTCCTGGTATTCCTGTAGCAACTGTTGGAATCAATGGTGCTTTGAATGCGGGAATTTTAGCCGCTCAAATTTTAGCAACTGATAATGTTGAGCTGTTCAATAAAACCGTCGAGTATAAAGAAAACTTAAAAAGTAAAATTGTGAAAGCCAATGAGGAGCTTTCGAAAATTGACTATAAGTTTAAAGTATAAGTTTTCACAGAATTAAAAAGGGGTGTCGCCTTAAGGTGACACCCCTTTTTGTTTTATAGGACGTTATTAAAAACTGACCGTTTGATTAACAGCAGCCTCTTGTACATTGATAACTTTGTTTGTTGAGCCATTCACTACAAATGCAACGATATATAAATTTGCAGAATTACTAATATCTGAACCAGCAATATTAAAATTAAAAGTTAATTGGTGTGAATTGCCGGCTGTTGAGATTGAAGACGAAATATCTGTCCCAAATAAATCAGTGATGCTATGACGTAAAACATGATTGTGCTCAAAATTTACGATGGTGCTGTGTCCCCCATATAAATCAGTGTAATTTTCTTGGGTTTTTATCAATTTATCTTCAACCAAATAAACCACCAATTTCAAATCCGATTGATCATTAAGAAATTCCATCTCTACATCAATACTTAAGTTTGTTCCACTTAATACAGAGCTAATCCCAATACCTAAGGGCGCTTCTGTAGATAATTTATTTATAACTTGGTTTGTTCCTTGTAAAGAGTTCTCCGGATAAGTCCATGTTTCGATTCGATTAATTTTTGCTGTTGGGAAACCACTTACTCCAAACGCATTAAAGAGGGTGTTTTTTTCTGAAAAATTAAATGGATCTACGGCTGATCCGCTCGAACAATGGATGGTAATAGGAACAATATTGTCTGATTTTGCTTGAACCAATTCTATCGCATTAGCTACTCTAGGACACCAGCCACACCATGTACCTGTATAATCCTCAATAAGTACTTTTTGAGTGTATTTAT
>JBFFMB010000033.1:0-9039 GCA_041554455.1 Bacteroidales bacterium | reverse complement strand
TCTTTTTGTATTTGAAAATCATCGAAAGAGATGCTATCGTCTGCTTGTTCTATGGCATATGTTTTAAACCCACGTTTTTTGCTTTGTTCAACAGCATCTGCAATGTTGTTAAAATACGACCACTTAACAGTTTCTGTAGAACCCAGCGCTGTTTTGTGAATTTCGCGGTGAGGTGGGCATGCTGTAATTCCACAAAGAAAAATTTCTTGAACCAAAAATGCATCAGAGGTACGGAAAACAGAACCAATATTATTTAAACTTCGAATATCATCCAAAATAACGATTAAGGGCGTCTTTTCAATATTTTTAAATTCTTCAATATTCAGGCGATCAAGTTCGCTGTTTAATAATTTTCTCATATCGTTATTATAAACTAATACAAAATTACAAATTCTTTGGGATGGATTTCTATATGAATAATTATAACTTTGTTTTTAAATATTAAAGATTTGGCAAAAAGTAAAGAAATAGCAGAAACTCCCTTAATGAAGCAGTATAATGCGATCAAAGCAAAGTACCCTGATGCTCTTTTGTTGTTTCGTGTGGGCGATTTTTATGAAACATTTGGCGAAGATGCTATAAAAGCCTCGCGTATACTGGGGATTGTTTTGACCCGTCGTGCTAATGGATCGGCAGCTTATATTGAGTTAGCCGGATTTCCTCATCATTCCGTTGATACTTATTTGCCAAAACTAGTGAAAGCTGGGTATAGGGTTGCTATTTGTGATCAGCTAGAGGATCCTAAATTAACAAAGAAAATTGTGAAGCGGGGAGTTACGGAATTAGTAACACCGGGCGTTTCTTATAACGATAAAGTGCTTGAACAAAAAGAAAATAATTTTTTGGCGAGCATTCATCTTGATGCAAAGGAAAGTGGAATTTCATTTTTAGATATTTCAACAGGTGAGTTTTTTGTAGCTCAAGGGAGTGAAGAGTATATCGACAAACTTATACAGAGTTTTAAACCAAGTGAGGTCGTTATTCAACGGAACAAACGAGCGTATTTTAGTGCAAAATTTGGAGACAAAATGTATATTAATACCTTCGATGATTGGGTGTTTTCTACCGATTTTGCATTTGAGATTTTAACTCGTCATTTTCAAACCAAGACTCTAAAAGGATATGGGGTTGATCAAATGGATAAAGCCATTATTGCGGCAGGTGCTGCTATGCATTATTTATTCGAAACCCATCATCATCAAGTGTCTCATATAAGTTCGGTTTCTCGGATAGAAGAAGATAATTATGTATGGTTGGATCGATTTACTATTCGAAATCTCGAACTTTTATATTCTCCAAATGAGAATGCCACTACCTTGATTGATGTGCTTGATAAAACGATTACTCCTATGGGTTCTCGTATGCTTAAGCGATGGATAGCCCTGCCTTTAAAAAATAAGGCTCCCATTATTGAGCGTTACGATATCGTTGAATTCTTTATTACGAATCCAGATATACCATTAGAACTGACCGAACAATTTAAGCAAATCAATGACTTAGAACGATTGATCTCAAAAGTGGCAGTAGGTAGAATCAACCCAAGGGAGGTCGTGCAAATTAATCGAGCGTTACATGCTGTTGAAGCTATAAAATCTCTTTGTGGAAAAAGTACAAATACATCGATCAAAAAACTGGCTAATAGTCTTGATCCTTGTGAAGGTATTCGGAATCGCATCGAGCAAGAAGTGAATGAGGATGCTCCGGTATTGCTCAACAAAGGAAATGTTATAAAATCAGGAGTTTCTGAAGAATTGGATCAACTCCGAAATATGGCTTTTTCGGGCAAGGATTATTTAAAGGGAATTCAAAAACGAGAAACTGAACGCACAGGAATTTCTTCACTGAAAATTGGCTATAATAATGTGTTTGGCTATTTTCTTGAAGTAACCCATACACATAAAGATAAAGTGCCTGAAGAATGGCATCGTAAACAAACCTTGGTAAATTCGGAGCGTTATATTACTGAAGAACTAAAGGAATACGAAGAAAAGATTTTAGGTGCTGAAGAAAAGATTGCCGTACTTGAACTGCAACTGTATACAGATTTAATTCAATCCCTATCAGCATTTACAAAAGCCATTCAGTTGAATGCTAGTTTAATTGCACGATTGGATTGCTTACTGTCATTTTCTGTCATCGCGCAGGCAAATAATTATTCCCGCCCTCAGATCAATGATAGTTATGAGCTAGATATTAAAGAAGGTCGTCATCCGGTAATTGAGCGTCAATTGCCGTTGGGTGAAGAATATGTTAGCAATGATGTGTTTTTGGATACTGAAAAGCAACAGATCATTATCATAACTGGACCAAATATGTCTGGTAAGTCCGCTTTATTACGTCAAACAGCCTTGATTGTTTTGCTTGCGCAGATTGGAAGTTATGTGCCGGCAGCTGAAGCAAAAATAGGTTTGGTAGATAAAATTTTCACAAGAGTTGGCGCTTCTGATAATATTTCTTCGGGCGAATCGACCTTTATGGTAGAGATGAACGAAACGGCCAGTATTCTAAATAATATCTCGAATCGGAGTTTAATTTTATTGGATGAAATTGGTCGAGGGACCAGCACTTACGATGGAATTTCCATTGCCTGGGCTATTGCTGAATTTTTGCATGAGCATGCTTTATTTAAACCCAAAGTTTTATTTGCGACTCATTATCATGAATTAAACGAAATGGCTTCGGGTCTAAGGAGAATCAAAAATTATCACATATCTGTAAAGGAAACAGCAAATAAAGTCATTTTTGTACGAAAATTAAAGGAAGGTGGAAGCGAGCATAGTTTCGGAATTCATGTGGCAAAAATGGCTGGTATGCCTTCATCTGTGATTGACCGTGCCAACCGACTGCTCGAACAATTGGAGAAGTCGCACTCAGGAGATGTGTTGAGTTTGCCTGGAAATGTGAAAAGCAAACAAAAAGGCAAATCCAAAAAGGACGATCAGTTTCAGTTGAGTTTCATTAAGTTAGACGATCCATTATTGTATCAGATTAAGGATGATATTTTGAAAACAAATATTGATACACTCACTCCTGTCGAAGCTTTAATGAAGCTAAATGAGATCAAAAAACTACTTGGAGAATAAGAGATAAAAATTCTTTGTTTTTCTATTGGCTTTTTACAAAAATGTGTATATTTGCACTCGTTTTTACGCGAAAGTAGCTCAGTTGGTAGAGCATGACCTTGCCAAGGTCAGGGTCGCGGGTTCGAGTCCCGTCTTTCGCTCAGAGATTCCGATAGAAACGATTTGATATCGGAATTTTTATTTGAAATAGCTGCCCGGATGGTGGAATTGGTAGACACGTTGGACTTAAAATCCAATGACCATTGCGGTCGTGCGGGTTCAAGTCCCGCTCCGGGTACCTAGATTTTAAGCCCTTACTCAAAAAGAGTAAGGGCTTTTTTATTTGTATGAAATGAAAAAGGCTTGACTATTCAGCCAAGTTCCAATATTGTTTTATTTTTATACAATTAATTGTTCAAGATTAGCTTACAGCCTCCTTTTAGTTTTGCTCCTCTTTTCTCAAAATCCAAATAGTTTCTTTATTTTAATACCTGATTCATACTACATATTAGAACGTATAATTATTTGATGATTCAGTTAATATATTCAAACAATCATACCCCTAAAATTGTATTAAATAGTTTTTTTATTTATTTTTAAGATTCATTCTAAATCTAAAAAATTATGTTTAGAACTTTCATTCTCTCCGTTTTACTTTTTTTTCAATGCTTCATATTAAATGCTCAAGTTGAAATTAAATGGGCCAAAACATATGGGGGCTCATACCCTGACAATGCCTACTCTGTCCAGCAGACAACTGATGGGGGATATATTGTAGTTGGCAGATCTCTTTCTAATAATGGTGATGTTTCAGGTAATCATGGGGGTTACGATTTTTGGATGGTTAAATTGGATGCACAGGGAGATTTGACATGGCAGAAGAGCTTAGGAGGCAATGGTGCTGATAAAGCAAGCAGTGTTCAACAAACTTCAGATGGCGGGTATATTATTGCCGGCACATCTTCCTCCACTACTGGAGACGTAACTGGTAATCACGGCGGAGATGACTTTTGGCTCGCAAAAACAGATAATCAAGGGAATTTGGTTTGGCAAAAATGTTTAGGAGGTAGTGGAACTGATTTGGCCCATAGTGTTCAACAAACCAGTGATGGGGGTTATATCGTTGCAGGATCGACAAGTTCAAACAATGGTGATGTTTCAGGAAATCATAACCCTACTAGTCCTGATTATTGGGTCGTAAAGCTGGATGGGCAAGGAAATATAACATGGCAGAAATGTTTAGGTGGGAGTGGTTTTGAATATGCTAGAGAAATTCAACAAACAACAGATGGTGGCTATATTGTTGCAGGCGGGTCTTCGTATTCCAATAATGGAGATATTACTGAACCCCGTGGTGGCACAGATTATTGGGTCGTAAAATTGGACGGACAAGGCAATATAACATGGCAAAAATGTTTGGGAGGAACTGGATACCAGTTTGCATTTGCTATTCAACAGACTTCTGATGGTGGTTATATTGTTGCAGGTGAAACAACACAGATAGTTGCTGATGGAGATGTTTCGGCAGGTCTGGGAAGTGGAGGAGGTGATTTTTGGGTGGTTAAAATAGATGGGCAGGGAAATGTTATTTGGGAAAAAGTTATAGGAGGAACAGGATATGAGAGAGCCCATGGCGTTAAGCAAACAGCCGACGGTGGATATATTGTAACTGGTTATTCCAGTTCAAATGATGTGGATGTTTCCGGAAATCATGGAGGACAGTATGATTGTTGGATCGTTAAATTAAGTTCGCAGGGAGCGATTGAAGGACAAGTGTGTATTGGAGGCACTGCGATAGATGAGTCCTATAGTATTTGTCAGGCCACCGACGGAGCTTATATTATTGCTGGCAGAACAAATTCCAGTGATGGAGATATTGGAGGAACGAATGGAGATGATGATTTTTTAGTGACTAAAGTCTGTATAAATGGTTGCCAGTCAACAGCTATCAAAGAAAATATAGTTGATGATTCTTTTATGCTATTTCCTAATCCAATATATGATAAAGTAACGATCAGCAGAAGTGATTCATTTGATGAAGTCAATATTGAATTATTGGATATCACGGGCAGACTGATAGATACTTATGTGATGTATCAGGGGGAGCATGCTTTAATTATATCAACAGAACAACTGAAGTCAGGAGTATATTTTTTGCGCTTTAATAAGGTGTTGACCAAACAGATTATTAAAGAATAGTAATTTATTTTGAATAGACATTCAGACTTTTGATATTTTCCAACAATGATTATTGATTTGGATTTTCCTAACTAACATTTCAACTCAAGCTCCAATAAGCAGCCCCAATTTTAATATATTTGCCCTACTAAAATAAAGGTTTATGAACAATAACTATAAAAAGCTTGCCATTGAACTCGATAAAATTCCTAATGGATATCCTGCAACTGAGAGTGGGGTAGAGTTGAGGATTTTAGCAAAACTATTTACTCCAGAAGAAGCCGCATTGGGGGCTAGCTTGAGTTTGATTCCTGAATCGGTGAGTGAAATTGCTAAACGAACTCAATCAAGTGAGTCTGAAGTTAAGGGAATGCTGATTGGTATGGTGAAAAAGGGATTGATCGATTTAAAAAAAGATGGTGAAAAAGGCTTGGTGTTTTCTTTGATTCCTTTTGTTGTTGGGTTCTATGAACGACAAAATGCTAAGATAGATCAAGAGTTTGCCGAATTATTTGAACAATATTATAAAGAAAATTTTCATCAATCGATGACGGCTGAGCCTTCGGTTCATCGCGTGATTCCTATTGAGAAAACCATTCCGGTGAATATTGATGTGATGCCTTACGAAAAAGCATCCACTTATTTAGATATGGCTAATGCCTGGGGAGTTTTGCCCTGTATTTGCCGTGTGCAGAAGAAATTGATTGGTGAAGGCTGTGATCATCCCACTGAAAATTGCATCGTTTTCTCAACTAAAGTGGGAGCCTTTGATCGTACGGATGATATTCGAGCATTAACAAAAGGTGAGGCTTTAAAGATTTTGGCAGAGTCTGCAGAAGCAGGACTCGTTCACTCCACTAATAATGCCCAGCAGGATGTTAATTATATTTGCAATTGTTGCACCTGTTCTTGTGGAGTTTTACGTGGAATAGCTGAACATGGTATCAAACATTCAGTGGCAAGTTCTGATTTCTTTGCCCAAGTGGATGAAGATCTGTGTACAGGCTGTGAAGCTTGTATCGAACGTTGCCAATTTCATGCATTAAAAATGGATGATGATGTATGCAAAGTAGATTTAAACTTTTGTTATGGTTGTGGACTATGTATAACTTCTTGCCCTACAGAAGCTATCACTTTAATTCAAAAAGAAAACAGTGAAGCGCCTCCATTGAATGACGAAGTTTGGAGAGAGATTCGGAATAAAAACAGAAAGTATCTGGCAAATTAAATTTTCGATTTACGAAAATACTAATCTATACTTTATCTAAATACTATTGAGGATTGCATAAAAATGCAAAGATGTTTGTATAAATGCACCTTAAAATGTATATTTGCTTAAAAATATACGTATTTATTGTATAACCTCCTAATTATTTGAAAAATGACTATATATAACGATTTTGAAATTTCCATCCCAACCAAAGAACATATTTCTTATTCCCAAGAAATTGAAAATTTACTTAAAGAAGCGGCTACTGAAAAAAGCAGGGGTTTAAATCTGAAAAATAGCGATTATATAGCCAAGAAAATTGTGAGTGGCGATGCAATTATTGCTACTAAAAATGGTGAACTTGCTGGTTTTTGTTATCTACGCAGAAGAAAACAAGCGGATTATGTGTCGGTTTCAGGCATCGTGATCATGAAAAAATATCGCAAAACAGGGCTATCGACACTTATCATCAATGAAGCTTTTGCGTTGGCTCGATCAAAATACCCAAAGGCAAAAATATTTAGTTTAACGACCAGTCCAACTTTTATGAGAGCCAATAGCGAATTGGGTTATAAACCAGTTAATTATTCCAAATTAAGTACATCCGTTGAGTTTTGGAATTCCTGTAGCGATTGTTTAAACTATGAAACCTTAAAGTCGAATAACTACTCACGCTGTTTATGTACAGCTTCAATGTTTGATCCTTATAGTTTTAATATTGAGGATGAGTATGAATTAAATGAATTGGCTGTAAATAAGGCCGCCGAACGTAATAACAAAGGCTAAAGCGCTATAAAATGATAGAAAAAAGCTGTGTTATGAACAATAAACAATTGCGTCGACATCGAACCAGAGAAATTATTCGTGATAATACGATTGGTAGTCAAGAAGATCTACTTAGGCTATTAAAAGACGAAGGATTTGAGTTAACTCAAGCAACATTATCTCGCGATTTGAAGAAGATGAATGTTTCAAAGATTGCACATCCTGATAATAAGTATCGTTATAGTATTTCCGAAGAAGCCCCTAGAAAGTCAAAATCTGATGCACGAGGATTTTTGTCATTAGAGTTTTCGGGTCATCTGGCTATTGTCAAAACCTTGGCGGGATATGCAAGCCCACTGGCAGTATTAATGGATAATAATCCTACTGATTTTGTCAATGGAACCATTGCAGGTAGAGATACTATTTTTGTGGCTCTTAAGGAAACAGAGCATAAGCAAGAAAATTTTAAACAATATTTGAATGAAATTTTATATGGAGAGGATCTCGGATCTTCTTTATAATTGATGATTGATGAATTGAAAAAAGCCTCAAGAAATTTCTTGAGGCTTTTTATTTATGCTATAAATTCCCTTAATTAATGTCGACTTCTTTTAATATCAATTTTCATTCCTGCTGATTGATTGTCAAATTTATTTAAGCGGTATTTGAAAGTTAACATTACATATCTTCCTAATACATTCGTACGGCTTTCCATTAAATAATTCATTTGACTGATGCGTTCAAGACCTGTATTTTTGTCAAGCAGATCGTGACCAGCAAGTGTTAACACCCCTCTTTTACCTTTAAGGAAATAGTGACTAATTTCTGCTCTAAGAATAGGGATGCTTACTGCATTTCCAAAACTTTGCTCCGAATAACGGGTGATATCGGTCGAAAATGAGAAGTTCCATTTATCATTTGGTGTAAAGCTAATATCCGAGTAGCCACTCATATTTACATAATGATTATTTAAATTTTCTTGTAAAGAATAGCTTGCATCCGAAATTTGAATTCTACCACCAATCATTAAGTCCCATTTTTCTTTTTTACGATTATTAAGATATAAGCTGATGGTATGACTGAAATTAGTACTTACATTTTCAACATCATTAACGAAACTTACACCACGATTCCAACTCTCGCTTACACGAACATTAACATCCATTCCTAATTTACGAATGGGGGTTGTGAAATCGAAATTTCCATCCAGCCTATAATCATTACCTCCATTAATAAGGTTGATTTCTTGAGCCAGATTGTCAAGGATCGTTCTGGAGAATACAATTTTGTCCTTGGTGAAATTACCACTAATACTTGCAAAAATGGAGGTTGATGAAAATTGATCGAACATTAACCAACTAAACCTAATATTGTGTCTATATTCGGGCATTAGAGCACTATTCCCAGTATATAATTGTAATGCATTTGAAGTATTTGTTATGGGCAATAATTGTCCGGAAGAAGGAGCGTTTATACTAGTGTTATAATTAAACGACAGTCTTTTCCCGCTACTGTATTCGTTTTGCCATGACATGCTTGGAAGAAAATATATATAATTTTCGTATTCTATTGAGATAGCATTTAGAGTGTTTTTTAAAGCTGTATTTTCCACTCGCGCTGTCAAATCAAATTGTGTTTTTGTTGTATTTCTTTTAAATGAAAGTCCCCCTCTAACATATACATGTTGATTGTTAAAATCGGGGCTTAGTGCATCATTATTCACTCCATCTAACGAATGAATTCGTTCTAAGTTTTGATTGTTTACACCAACATCAATTTGAGGTACTAAATACAATAAATTACTTAATTTAAAAGTTGCGGAAG
>JBFFMB010000032.1:0-9093 GCA_041554455.1 Bacteroidales bacterium | reverse complement strand
ATTACGTAACTTTTGCTCACGACGAAACAATGTATAAAGCTTTAGAGGCTTCTATGGCTTGGTCGGATGCAGAAATGATTGATCCTTCTGAATTCAAGAAAAGAATTTCCCCTTTCATGAACCCGAATCTAGACACTTATCAATCAGCATTAATCACACACAATTGCTGGCAGGCAACACCTGGAAGAGTGGTTGATGTAATTCGTCAGTTAGGAATTGAAAAAGGGGGTGAAGTAAAAGAAGATTGTAAACTGATAGATGTTACTAAATCGGGTAATATATATAAGGTGTTAGTTCATGATCATAATAAGGAATATGTTGAATACGAAACCGAAGTTTTTATTAATGCATTAGGTCCTGAGGGTGATAAATTTGCAAAACAAGTAGGTATCTCTACAGGTCTATATCCTGTGAAACATCAGGCATTTATTACCCGTCGTTTACCGATGATGGGTCATGATAATACCCCATTACCGATGATAATTGATCGTAGGAACTATAAAGGTTTTACCGCTGTTTATGGTCAACAATTGGCAGAAACTGGGCAAATCATTGGTTGTGCTTCGCCAGGTGTTGAAGCTATGGAAGCTGATAAAGATGTTAAATTTAATTCGAAAGAATTTATTGAAATCGTTTCCGAAGTCTTTACGGATTGGATACCCGAATTATCCTCTGTGGGATTTCAGGCTGTTTGGTCTGGATATTATGTGGAACCACGTATGATCATCGATCCAGAACAAGGCTTATTCCTTGGTTTACGAGGACAAGGTTTTATGCTTGGGCAATATTTAGCTAAAATGTATGTCGACAGATTGCTTGGGAAAGAAGTTCCAACATATTTCGATCGACTAAAACTAAATGGCGATGGACTACTTGAAAAAGCATTTAAATAAGCGAATATAAGGCTCTGTTTTTCAGATCTTATTTTATATTGTTAATAATTCGGTGGTTCTGTTAATAAATATTTGTTATTCATAATATTAATATTTAATTTTGCAGCCCGAAAAAAGAAGGTATATTTTGGGAAAAACATTGGAATTCATCATCCCTTTTAAAGGGCTAAGTATAGGGATTCACGAATTTACTTACGAAGTAAATGATTTGTTCTTTGAGGAAATTGATTATTCGCAAATAAAAAAAGGTGAAGTAAGGGTTGATCTTGAATTAGAAATTCAAGAAACAATGCTGATCTTTAACTTTATGATAAATGGCTCAGTTGTAGTAGACTGTGATCGTTGTCTGGATGCTTTTGATTATCCAATAAGTGGCAATCAACAACTATTTGTTCAACTTGGAGATTCATACAAAGAGGAGACAGATGAAATCATCATCATCCCTAAAGATGATCATGAAATAAATATTGCACCCATTATTTACGAATACATTCATTTATTGCTTCCTTTACAAAAAATGCATTTCGATGATGAAAACGGAGAAATGACTTGTAATAAAGAAATGCTTGAAAAACTCCATACAATAACTGAAGAAGAAGAAATTGACCCTCGATGGGAGATATTAAAGAAACTTAAAAAAGATTAATAATAAATAATTTACATACAAAATGGCACATCCAAAACGAAAAATCTCGAAAACTCGCAGAGATAAAAGAAGAACTCACTATAAAGCTGAAGCAGCAACGATTGCATTATGCTCAAATTGTGGTACATCTGTAAAATATCATACTGTTTGTGGCGAATGCGGTTACTATAAAGGTAAATTAGCTATTGCAAAAGCTGAGGCTGAATAAGAAATTATAAAGCAAATAAATAACAATGAATCTTGGATTAGATGTAATGGGAGGGGATTATGCCCCGAAATCTACTATTGAGGGAGCCTTACTGGCACTTAAAGAATTACCCCCATCTGACCATATTGTATTGATTGGCGATGAAGCAGTCATACGCCAACAACTGTCTGAAAGAAATGAGGATCCTGATCAATTCCAAATTGTTCATGCATCTCAAGTTATTGAAATGGGTGAACACCCATTGAAGGCTTTCAAAACAAAACCGAATTCAAGCATTAATATCGGCTTCCGTTTATTAAAGGAAAACAAAATTGATACTTTTTCAAGTGCAGGGAATAGTGGTGCCATCCTAATTGGATCTATCTATAGCTTGCGAATGATTCCAGGTATTATTCGTCCATGTATTGCAGCTGTTCTTCCAAAAATAAATGGAGGAATTAATATTTTATTAGATGTTGGAATTAATCCTGACCCAAAACCTGATGTTTTGTATCAGTTTGCAATTTTAGGATCAGTTTACGGAAAGTATGTTTTTGGCATTGATAACCCAAAGGTTGGATTGTTGAATATTGGAGAAGAAGAAGAAAAAGGAAATCTATTAAGCCAAACAGCTTTTCAATTGATGAAAGATTCTACCGACTTTAACTTCATTGGAAATGTTGAAGGTCGTGATATTTTATCAGACAAAGCAGATGTTATTGTTTGTGATGGGTTTACTGGTAATGTAGTGATTAAACTCGTTGAATCAATGCAAGCATTCATGAGTAGTCAGGGCATGGAAAATCATGTGGTTGACGGTCTTAACTTTGAAAATGCAGGAGGAACTCCTGTTTTAGGAATTGACTCTTCAGTAATGGTTGGGCACGGTATTTCTAGTGCATTAGCCATTAAAAATCTAGTTCTCCTCTCAAAAGAAATTCAAAAAGTCGATCTCTCCGATAAGATATTTAACGGAGTTAAAAATTAGTGTTTTCTAGAAATAATTAACTTTGCCCTTCTAAAAAATTAAATAATGACCAAATTGAATGCAGCAATAACAGGAATCCAAGGCTGGGTCCCCGATTTTGTTTTAACCAATGATATGTTGGCTCAAATGGTTGACACAACTGACGAATGGATTACTACTCGTACGGGAATCAAGGAAAGACATATTTTAAAGGGGGAAGGTCTTGGCACTTCTGATCTGGCTGCTCCTGCTGTTAGAAAATTACTTGAAAAAACAGGGACTTCTCCTGACGAAATTGATTTATTGATTTGTGCTACGGTAACTCCCGACATGCAATTCCCATCTACTGCAAATATTATTTCTGATAAAGTTGGAATCAAAAATGCTTTTAGTTTTGATCTGAATGCTGCTTGCTCAAGCTTTATTTATGCTTTGGTTACGGCTTCAAAATACATAGAATCAGGTTCACATAAAAAAATTATCGTTGTTGGCGCTGATAAAATGTCATCAATTGTTGATTATCAAGATCGTCAAACCTGTATTATTTTTGGAGATGCCGGTACAGCTGCCCTTCTGGAACCAACAACAGAAGATATAGGTGTAATGGATTCCATTTTGAAATCGGATGGTGCCGGACGTGTACATTTACATCAAAAAGCTGGTGGTTCAGCATTGCCTGCTAGTCATGAAACAGTGGATGCTCGTCAACATTATATCTACCAAGAAGGGCAATCCGTATTTAAATTTGCAGTGACCAATATGGCCGATGTTTCGGTGGAAATTATGAAGAAAAATAATTTGAAATCAGAAGACATCAAATATTTAGTTCCTCACCAAGCAAATCTTCGTATAATTGAAGCAACTGCACGCCGAATGAAGATTAATAAAGACCAGGTAATGATTAATATTGAGCGTTACGGAAATACTACTTCTGCTACGATTCCTCTATGTTTATGGGAATGGGAAGACAAACTAAAAAAAGGGGATAATGTGATTTTATCAGCTTTTGGCGGCGGTTTTACTTGGGGCTCTGTATGGATTAAATGGGCTTACGATTCTAAATAAGACTTTTAAAATCAATACAATATAAGGCAGCCTATATGGTTGCCTTTTTTTATCTTTATACTATGAGAATTGAAAAATTCAATAAGTCAAATACTGATCTTTTTGATCTAGCCTTTAAAATTAGGGAAGAGGTTTTTATCGGAGAGCTTCGCATTGATCCCAACATGGAATTTGAGCATGAGGATGAATCAGCTCATTATCTTTTCTTTGATGAAGACGATAAGCCATTTGCGACCGCTCGCTTTCGTGAGACTATTGAAGGATATAAAATTGAAAGATTTGCCGTTATCAAAACCCACAGAAATAAAGGTCTGGGAAAAATTATTTTGAATGTTTTGTTAGATGATTTGATTCCTCTGAATGAAACAATTTATTTAAACGCTCAAATTGAAGCTGTGGACTTTTATTTAAGAAATGGATTTAAAACAATAGGCGACACATTTATTGATGCAGGTGTTGAGCATTATAAAATGATCTACGGGAAATAAATTAAATCCCTTCTGCTGTCCACACTCCCCTTTTCAGCGTCATTATTTCCTTAAAGCCAATCTCTTTTAATTGTTCTATCGCTTCGGAAAGAAGCATAGCTAAATCGCTTGAGGTATGAGCATCTGAACTCACTGTAACAGGAATTTTCAAATCCTTCATTTTTTTCATCACCTCAACACCAGGAAAAAATGAATCGCATCGTTTTTTATAAATCCCACGCGTATTTACCTCCACTATGCAATCATTTGATTTTGCCAAATCAAGGGTCTCGTCAACTAATTTAACATACCAAGCTTCATCCTCTTTAAAAAAACGATTTTGATTATGCATTTTTATTTTATCCAAATGACCAATGATTTCGGGTTGTTGAGTTTCAATCATTTGCATGCTTTGCTGATAAAAAGCAGTCACAGCCTTACGAATATCTCCTCCAAAAACAGTTTTTAAACCTTCATCATAGGTTTCACGCTTTGGACCATCTGTAAACCATAATTTACCGGTTTCTTGATTTCGAACCAAATGAACAGAACCAATCATATAATCCAAATCAATTTGATCAGCAAACACAGAAAAATCATCTAGCATTTCAGGAATATAATCAAACTCCAAGGCCAAGTATATTTCTATCTGATCTTTGTATTTTTCTTGCAAATCACGAATATCCATCGCATAAAAATGAAGCTCACTTTCGGGTATCGAAAAATCATTCTCAAAGGGAAGTGGTGCATGACCAGAAAACCCCAATGATTGAAACCCTAGTTCAATTGCTTTTTGTACATATTTTTCTGGAGCTTCTTTTCCGTCACAATAATTCGTGTGGGTATGTAAATTAAATAATTTCATAGGCTTCATTTTAATCATCAAAAACGGGATCAACATCAATCACTTTATACACTTTATCAGCTCGACGGATAATTTTTTTAACAGGAATGGAACAAAGATCACCCTTTTCTGTTTTGTCAACTTTTTTCATATCCACCCTAATTTCGGAAAGCACATCCTCATAAACACCTGTTGTCGGTCCAATAATTTTTATCTCCTCACCTACCGATAGATCTTGGGTTTCCATTTTTATTTCGGCAACACCTAGCTTCGTAAAATAATTGGTGATCTTGCCAACATACATTTTCCGTTTCGTTGCCTGTGAGCCATATCGCTCTGTCCATTCACCTGTTGTTCGTCCCAAATAGTAGCCATCCCAAAATCCACGATTATAAACTGAAGCTAATTTTTGATTCCATTTTTCAATATTCGCATCTGTAAAATGACCCTCAAAATAAGCATTCACCGCTTCGCGATAGCACTCCACAACCGTTTTGACATATTCGGGCGAACGTCCACGGCCCTCAATTTTCAACACTTTCACACCAGCCTTCAATATCTTATCTATAAATGAAATCGTATTCAAATCTTTGGGCGACATGATGTATTCATTATCAACTTCTAGTTCAATTCCACCATCTTTATCCTTTACTTGGTATGGACGACGGCATACTTGCAAACAGGCACCACGATTGGCTGAAGAGTTCATATTATCCAAACTCAAATAACATTTACCCGAAACGGCCATACATAAAGCGCCATGGGCAAAAACCTCAATTTGAATTAAATTCCCAGAAGGTCCCGTTATTTTTTCATCTGCAATAGCGTCAGTGATTGCTTTGACTTGTTTTAAATTGAGTTCACGAGCTGTTACCATTACTTCGGCAAAATGAGCGTAATATTTGACCGCTCCTATATTGGTAATATTGGTTTGGGTCGACATATGGATTTCCATGCCCACCGAATTGGCATACTGAATAACACTTTGATCTGAGGCTATAATCGCACTAATATTATTTGCTTTGGCGGCATCAACAATGGATCGCATCAAAGGCAATTCCTCATCATAAACAACCGTATTTAAGGTAATATATGTGCGGATTTTATTTTTCTGACAAATTTCAGAGATAGTCACAAGATCATCCAATGAAAAATTATTGGACGATTTTGAGCGCATATTTAGTTGTTCTATTCCAAAATAAACGGAATCGGCACCTCCTTGAATTGCAGCTGTTAAAGATTCATACGAACCAACGGGAGCCATTATTTCCACATCTTTTGCAGTCATTTCATAAAATTTTATACAAAAGTAAGGGTTTCATCTACATATCGGTTAATTAAAATCATTCTACGTAAATAAATCTGTTTATTTTAGCTTCAAACTATTATTAATCAATAAACATATAATGAAATTCAAAAATGTTCTTCTTTTTGCTGTCTTGACATTAGCAGCTCAAAGTCTTATAGCAAATCCATTGTGGATGAGATATCCCTCAATTTCGCCCGATGGTTCAACCATCGTTTTTTCCTATAAAGGCGATTTATACACGGTTCCGAGTAATGGAGGGGATGCAAAAATTCTAACTGTTCACGAGGCTTATGATTATAATCCAGTTTGGTCTCCTGATAGCAAAACCATCGCTTTTGCTTCCAATCGATTTGGGAATTTTGATATTTTCACTATCCCAGCAGATGGAGGAAGAACCTCTCGTATAACTTCTAACTCAACAGGAGAGTTTCCAACTCAATTTACACCCGACGGAAAATATATATTGTATTCTGCCCAAATTCAGGATAATCCCTTAAATATCGAGTTTCCAAGTCGTATTTTAGATGAATTGTATAAAATTTCGGTCAATGGTGGTCGCGAAAAACAGGTTTTATCAACTCCTGCAAGTTTTGCAAAATACAATGCAGCCGGCGATAAGATTGTTTATCAAGATAAAAAAGCCATGGAAAACCCATGGCGTAAACACAATGTTCAGGGCTTTGCTCACGACATTTGGATATATGATGAAAATTCAGGAAAACACACCAAGCTTACTACTTTTAAAGGGGATGACCGCTGGCCTGTTTTTGCAAATAACGATAAAGATATTTATTTTTTAAGTGAGCAGTTTGGCGATTTTAATGTTTGTAAATTCCCTCTGGATAATCCTTCAGAAATTACTCAGCTTACAAAATTCAAAGACCATCCAGTTCGTTTTTTAAGTATTGCTAATGATGGGACTTTATGTTTTGGTTACCATGGTGAATTATATACCTTGAAAGATGGTGCTACAGCCCAAAAAGTCAACATCAGTATCATTATGGACGATAAAGAAAATGATGATAAATTCATGCGTCTTTCTTCTGGAGCAACTGAAATGAGTGTATCTCCTGATGGAAAAGAAGTAGTTTTTGTTGTTCGCGGCGAAGTATTTGTTACTTCCGTAGATTACGGTACAACCAAACGAATTACTAACACTCCTGAACAAGAGCGTTCCGTTAGTTTTAGCCCTGATGGAAAAAGTATTTTATATGCTTCTGAAAGAAATGGAAGTTGGAATTTATACCAAACTAAAGTCGTTCGCGAGGAAGAAACAAATTTCACCAACTCTACCTTATTAAAAGAAGAAGAAATTTTGGCTATTGAAGCTGAAACCTTCCAACCCACTTACTCTCCTGACGGAAAAGAAGTCGCCTATCTGGAAGAAAGAGTTATTCTGAAAGTGATCAATCTTGAATCAAAAGGCATTAGAACCATTTTAAAAGGAGATTATAATTATTCGTATACCGATGGAGATCAGCATTATGATTGGTCACCTGACGGCAAATGGTTTTTAGTTGACTTTAACGACAAGCCTCGCTGGCCCATCACTGATGTGGTTTTAGTGGATGCACAAGGAAATCAAAAAATCACCAATCTTACCCAAAGCGGTTATGGTGATAACAATGCCAAATGGATGATGAAAGGTAAGATGATGATTTGGTCAACTGCTCGCCATGGAATGCGTAGCCACGGAAGCTGGGGAAATCAATCGGATGTGTATGGAATGTACTTCACACAAGATGCTTATGATCGTGCTCTCTTAAACAAAGAAGATTTTGAACTTTTAGAAGAGCAAGAAAAAGCTGAAAAAGAGAAAAAAGAAAAAGCAAAGAAAGACGACGATAAAGACAAAAAAGGAAAAGATAAAAAAGAGGCGAAAGAAGACAAGAAAGATAAAGATCTTGTTTTAGACCTAAAAAATATTGAAGATCGTAAACGTCGCTTAACCATCCATTCATCAAGCATTAGCGATATGATCCTTTCGGATGATGGAGAAGATTTGTATTATTTGACTCGCTTTGAAGATGGATTTGACCTTTGGGTAAATCATCTTCGTAAAAATGAAACGTCCATGCTTATGAAGCTAAACGGTTTTGGCGGAGGACTTCAATTTGACAAAAAAGGAAAATATTTATTCTTGATCAGTGGAAATCGTTTTATACGTATCGATCCTGCTTCTAAAAAGCAAAAATCAATTTCTTATCGTGCCGAATTTAATTTGGATCAAACGGCTGAGAAAGCATATATTTTCTCTCATCTATGGCGACAAATCAAGAAGAAATTCTACGATGAAAACATGCACGGAAAAGATTGGGATTTCTATAAAAAAGAATACGAAAAATTCATTCCATACATCAATAATAACTTCGATTTTGCCGAAATGTATAGCGAAATGTTAGGAGAACTAAATGCTTCTCACACCGGTGGAGGCTATCGTTACAGAGATGCGAATGGCGATCAAACAGCTGTATTTGGAATTTTTCGTGATTTCAATTATACTGGAAACGGAATCAAAATTTTGGAAATCATTGACAAAGGTCCTTTCACTAAAGAAAACTCAAAAGTAACGGCTGGTTGTATTATTGAAAAAATTGATGGGCATACATTATCTGCTGATAAAAGTTTCTATTCAGATATGAATCATAAGGTTGGAAAAGCTGTTTTAATAGCTGTTTACAATGCGGCAACTGGAAAACGTTGGGAAGAAATTGT
>JBFFMB010000031.1:0-9328 GCA_041554455.1 Bacteroidales bacterium | reverse complement strand
CGGCTATGGAACCCTAGCATTCGAAGATTTATGGCCAGCTCGAGGTGACTATGATTTCAATGATTTGGTTGTGGATTATCAATTTCGTACGATAACCAATAGTGAAAATTATGTGAGTGAAATTCAGGGTGATTTTGTTGTTCGTGCAATTGGAGCTAGTTTTGAAAATGGTTTTGGTTTTCAGTTTCCGAATTCTGCAATTGATAATGACGATATCAATGTTACAGGTTATAGTGTAATCAATAATTATATTACATTAACAGCCAAAGGGATAGAAAGTTCACAAAACAAACCAACCGTGATTGTATTTGACAATGCCTTTGATATTTTGTCTCGTATTAGTGGTGAAATTGGTGTAAATACAGATCCTGAAGGAACTGAAATTGAACCTGATACTGTGAAAATTATAATGACTATTAAACCCAATCAATATACTGAAAATCAAATCAACCTTAGCAATTTTAATCCGTTTATTATGGTTGATTTAACGCGTGGTAAGGAAATCCATTTACCCGATTATCCGCCTACTAATTTAGTGAATGAGGTTTATTTTAACACCTTGCACGATAATAGCGATCAGATTCAAGGCCGTTATTATAAAACAGAAGCGAATTTACCTTGGTGTATTAATGTATATCAATCGTTTGATTATCCGATTGAAAAAAGTGCTATTATTACTGCCCATTTGAAATTTGCATTCTGGGCTGAAAGTAATGGTGTGGATTTCGCAGACTGGTATTTGGATAAAGATAGTTATCGAAATACTGAAAATATCTATTAATTATTTTTCTAAATTCATTTTAATTCTTGAGGCTAAAATATCGATGGCAATATCGTTCTCTCCTCCTTGTGGAACAATAATGTCAGCATATCTTTTTGTGGGCTCGATAAATTGTAAATGCATAGGTTTTACATATTTTTCGTAATGATTCAGTACTTCTTTGAATGATCGTCCCCTCTCTTCAATATCTCGCCAAATAATTCGCATTAAGCGATCGTCTGCATCTGCATCAACAAAAGCCATGATGTCCAATAATTTTCGTAAACGAGCATTTGTGTAAATTAAAATCCCTTCTAAAATGATCACTTTTTTAGGTTTTACAGGAATTGTTTCTTTAGCACGGGCACAAGTGAGGTATGAGTATATAGGCATTTCAATGGCTTGCCCATTACGAAGCATTTCAAGATGTTTAATCAACAAATTAAACTCGATGGATGCTGGGTGATCAAAATTGATTTTTGCACGCTCCTCGGCCGATAAATGACCATTATCTTTATAATAAAAGTCTTGTGAAATGACAGCCACTGAATCAGCAGGAAGACTGTGAATCATTTTTTTTACAACCGTTGTTTTACCACAACCTGAACCTCCTGCAATGCCTAATATTAACATAAGTCTTGATGTTTAATTATGGGCATAAAAATAGTGAAAACATTGAAAATGTTTTCACTATTAATTTTTTTATTTAACCGTAGCTCTAGAAAAGGAAGCTGATCAATATACCAGCCGCTACTGCTGAGCCAATTACACCGGCAACGTTTGGTGCCATAGCATGCATCAGTAGGTGGTTGCTTGAGTCGTATTTAAGACCTTCCATTTGAACAACTCGTGCACTATCTGGAACAGCTGAAACACCAGCAGCACCAACCAATGGATTAATTTTATTTCCTTCGCTTAGGAATAAGTTCATGAACTTAGCAAACATGATTCCACCTGCGGTGGCAATCATAAATGAAACAGCTCCTAAAACAAAGATCAACATTGATTGCGAGGTTAAGAAAACGTCAGCTTGTGTGGATGCTCCTACGGTTACTCCTAATAATATTACTACAATATCGATCAAAGAAGTTCGGGCAGTATCTGCCAAACGACGAGTAACCCCGCTTTCTTTTAATATGTTTCCAAAGAATAACATTCCTAATAATGGCAATGCGCCCGGAGAAATCATAGTAGTTAGTAACAAGCCCGCAATAGGGAAAATAATTTTTTCCACTTTCGAAACCGACCGTGGGGGTTTCATGCGGATAATCCGTTCACGTTTGTTTGTTAATAATCGCATAATTGGTGGCTGAATAACCGGAACCAATGCCATATATGAATAAGCGGCAATAGCGATAGGACCAATCAGATTTCTGGTTTGCAAACCATTTACGATGCCTCCATTGGCAAGTTTTGATGAAAGAAAAATAGCCGTTGGTCCGTCAGCACCACCAATGATACCAATCGAAGCAGCCTCAGGTAAATTGAAACCTAAAAACAACGCTCCTAAGAAAGTCACAAAAATTCCAACCTGTGCTGCAGCTCCTAATAACATAAGGCGTGGATTTGAAATCAAGGATGAAAAATCCGTCATGGCTCCAATTCCTAAGAAAATTAAAGGGGGGTATATCCCTTTAACAACCCCGTAATAAAGATAATTTAGTACACTGCCTTCCTGATAAATCCCTAGTTGAAGATTTACACCTTCTGCTTGGAAAAAAGGAATGTTTCCGATGATAATCCCTGTCCCAATGGGAATGAGAAGGAGTGGCTCATAATCATATTTAATGGCTAAAAAGATAAATAATAAGCCTACTAAAATCATGATAATATGTCCAGGTGTAGCATTGTTGAAGCCTGTAAAACTCAAAAATTTATTCAAACCACTTAACACTCTACCACCACCATCATCATTTTGATGTACGCTAATTGTATATGTTTCTTTCTGATCAAAACTACCAGTTTTAGCAAGAGTTGTAGTGAGGATAGAAAGAAATAATATAATTCCGAGAACTGTTTTAAAACGCTTCATGACTTATTCCATTTCAATTAATACATCTCCTTGAAGAACACTATCACCTGCTTGTACTTTTATCGATTTCAAAACACCATCTTTTTCGGCATTCATTACGTTTTCCATTTTCATGGCTTCGTACATCAATAGTTTATCGCCTTTAACAACCTGATCGCCTTCTTTGACATAAAGCTGCATAATATTCCCTGGAAGTGGCGCCGTGATTTTTGTTAAACCACTACCTCCTTTTTTGATTTTATGTGCTCCTTTAGGATTTTGAATTTCTTTGCGAACCAAAATAGGTGTTTTACTTTCTTGTACAGCTCTTTCAACTTCTACTTGATAAGGAGAACCGTTTACCTCTACTTTGGCTACACCATCCTCAAAATATTTGACGATGACATCGTATTCATTTCCCCGTATATTGAATTTAAATTTTTTCATTTTTTTGTTTGATCTTATCTTGAAAAACGACTAATACTTTGACTTTTTGCACTCCATGGAGAATAAATTTTTGAGACCCTTTTGATAGTGATCACATTACTCTCTTCATCATGAAGCTCGTTATATAAATAGAGTGCCATACTGATGGCTGCTGTTTCTTCACCTGTAATATCTGGTAATTCAGCTAGTTCTGCTTTTCCTTCTTTACGTAAGCGATTTTTAAAATTTATGGTTAAAATTTTCGAAATCGAATGAAAAACAAAATACAATATTACCAAAGCAGTGAATACGATAGAATACCCCACAAGGGTGATTGCCAAACCATCATGAAATGCTTCAGGCATTTGTATCCAACTTAATATTTGACTATCCAACATTTTATAATGGTATATTAGAGTGTTTTTTTGGTGGATTTACATCCTTTTTAGTCGCTAGTGTATGCAATGCACGAATAATTCTAAAACGAGTATTCCGAGGTTCAATTACATCATCGATATAACCGTATTTAGCTGCTTCGTAAGGATTAGCAAATTTATCGCGATATTCTTTTTCTTTCTTAGCGATCATTTTTGCTCTTTCTTCATCGTTTTCAATGCCTGCTAATTCTTTACCTGCTAAAATTTCAATAGCTCCAGCAGGACCCATAACGGCAATTTCAGCCGATGGCCATGCGTAATTAACATCGCCACGTAATTGTTTTGAACTCATTACATCATGGGCTCCACCATAAGATTTACGTAAGGTAATGGTGATTTTAGGAACGGTAGCTTCTCCGTAAGCAAACATTAGCTTAGCTCCGTGAATAATGATTCCACCGTATTCTTGAGCGCTTCCAGGTAAGAAACCAGGAACATCCACTAAAGTAACAATAGGAATATTGAAAGCATCGCAAAAGCGAACAAAACGAGCCGCTTTTCGAGAAGCATTAATATCTAAAACTCCCGCTAAATAATTGGGTTGATTGGCAACAATACCTACTGATCTTCCATCAAATTTAGCATAACCTATGACGATGTTTTGTGCATAATTACGTTGAACTTCCAAAAATTCGCCATTATCTGCGATACCGTGAATGATGTCTTTTACATCATAAGGTTTATTCGCATTCTCTGGAATAATTTCGTTGAGGTAATCTTCTAAACGATCAATAGGATCTGTATTTTCTGAGATTGGTGGATCTTCAAGATTGTTTTGAGGTAGATAGGATAATAATTTACGAAGAATTAATAGTCCTTCTTCTTCACTTTCAGAAATAAAATGAGCAACCCCTGATTTTTTTCCATGAACCTCAGCACCACCTAAATCTTCGGTAGTGATATCTTCACCAGTAACCGTTTTGGCAACTTTAGGACCCGTTACAAACATATAACTGTTGTCCTTGTTCATTAAAATAAAATCGGTTAGGGCAGGTGAATAAACAGCCCCACCAGCACAAGGACCTAAAATAGCTGAAAGTTGAGGAATGACCCCAGAGGCCATAATATTACGTTGGAAAATTTCAGCATATCCGGCTAAACTTCTGACGCCTTCTTGAATACGCGCTCCTCCACTATCCTTGATTCCAATAACGGGTGCACCCACTTTCATTGCTTGATCCATGACCTTGCAAATCTTTTGTGAAAATGTTTCAGAAAGTGATCCGCCAAAAACGGTGAAATCCTGAGAGAAAACATAGACTACTCGACCATCAATAGTTCCGTGTCCGGTTACTACCGCATCTGATAAGTATTGTTGTTTCTCCATCCCGAAATCGTGAGAGCGATGTGTTACAAACATATCGTATTCCTCAAAACTGCCTTCATCTAAAAGTAATTCAACCCGCTCGCGCGCCGTCATTTTTCCTTTGCTGTGTTGTGAGTCAATTCGTTTTAAGCCACCGCCTAATCGCGCTTCTTCACGTTTATTTAAAAGCTCTTGTATTTTGTCTTCAATAGCCATTTTTATATAGAATTTTTATTTGTTTTTATCTTCGCATAATTCGGTTAACACACCACCAGTGCTTTTCGGATGTAAAAAAGCAATATCTAATCCTTCTGCTCCTTTACGAGGAGTTTTATCAATCAATCGAACTCCTTTTGCTTCCACTTCTTTCAAAGAGGCTTCAAGATCATTTACAGCATAAGCAAGGTGATGAATACCTTCGCCTTTTTTTTCAATAAACTTTCCGATAGGTCCTTCTGGGTCGGTTGATTCTAAAAGTTCTATCTTTGTTTCTCCAATTTTAAAGAAAGCAGTTTTAACTTTTTGTTCTTTTACCTCTTCAATCGAGTAACATTTCAATCCTAAAACATTTTCATAGTACGAAATGCTCTCAGTGAGATTCTTTACCGCGATTCCAATATGTTCAATATGAGTTGGTTTCATTGTTTTATTTTGATTGTGAAAATTTTCACAAAGATATGTGTATTTTTAATACTTTTAAACAATTAGTTGTAAATAAAATCTTTCTTTTTTTCTCAATTGAAGCTTATTAAGGGTTTATTTTGTACTATGCTTGACTATAAATATGTATAAGATTAAGACCAATTATATGCGAAATCTTGCTTTAGTGACTTTATTTATCACGTTTGCAATTACTATTTCAGCTCAACCTTATGTTTATATTGATACTGATACCAAAGGATTGATCCAAAGTAATGCAACTTGGCTTGATGTCAATAAAGATGGGTTTAGAGATATAATCCTCACAGGAGAAAGGTATAGTGGGAATCAACAAATTGTAAATACGTATTTGTTTATCAACAATAAAAAAGGAAATTTCTATCGTCAGAATTCTGGTATCCTTGATTTTTATCGCTCAGCAACGGATTATGCCGATTTTGATCGGGATGGTGATATGGATCTGTTTATATCTGGAGAAACGGCTCAACATAACATTGTTTCACGGATTTATAAAAATAATGGTGGAGGATACTTCTCAGCGCTTGATCCTGGTATTATCGGTGTTCGCGATGGGAGTGTCGATGTGGCAGATTATAATGGGGATGGTCGTCTTGATATATTAATATCCGGAGAAAACAATGGACAGATATACACACGGATCTATAAAAATGTTAATAATAGAAATTACGTCGATCTTAAAATTCCGTTTATTCCTCTTTATGGTGGATCTGTAAGTTGGGGTGATTATGATGGAGATAAGGATTTAGATGTTTTGATTAGTGGGGAAACCAAAGAGGGCTACGCCTATACTAAAATTTATAAAAATGCTAGCGATGACACCTTTACAGACATTGGTTTAAATATGTTGGGTGTAAGACAAGGAGATGCTATTTGGGCCGATTTTGATGGAGATAACGATTTGGATGTATTTATAAGTGGTGAAACGAATGAATATTATTTACAGTCACGTTTTTATAGAAATGATGGCGAAAGCAAATTCACAGAATTAACAACGACTATTTTAGGCATGCGTTCAGGCAATGTTGAAGCTAGTGATTTTGATTGTGATGGAGATCTTGATTTGCTTGTGAGCGGTGAAAGCTATATGGGACCAAGCACCAAAATTTACAGAAATGATGGTAAATTTTCCTTTATTGATGTTGAAACAGGCTTACCAGGTGTTTATTTAGGCGGTGCTTATTGGGCTGATTACGATAACGATTGTGATAAAGATTTATTTATTATTGGATTGGATGATTGTTTCGACTTTGAAGCTAAGTTATTCCGCAATGATGCCGATATAGATATAGAAATTAAAAAACCGACAACAGAATCCAGTTTGTGGATTTCATCCGATATTAGTTTTGCCGAACGGAAAATCTATTATTATTTTGTTTGGGCATCTTGTTTTTGTAATCCTGATGGTTATCAATATACGATCAAGCCTAAAGATTATCATATGTACATCAGTAATGTGCATCTTATCAAACGGCAATACGAATTGCAGGAACATTTTAATCGAATTATCATCAATGAAATTCCTGAATGGGGCCAAATTAATGGTGGAAATCGTGTCTCTATTGGCTATGAAACAAAAGCTGAAGCCGAAGCAGGAAGACAGCAAGTTATCAAAGACTATTTGAGTGAACGCTTCAAAATTAATTATGTGAATTGGTAAATTCTGTTTACAAGCCTTTATTTTTTTCAATCATCGTAATTGAATTTTAAGAGATTTATTAATTCTCCCTTGATAAAGTGAGATCTTAATTTTTCTTTGGTGCTGTGTTTTTTCCTGATAAATATTTTTAACCCATTTTATTTTTTAAATACTTAGGTTTATTTTTACTTTTGAAATGCTGTAATTAATTATTTGGAAAATGAATATTAAATCAAAGATTTGGAAAAGTATAGTATTGATTTCGTTGGTATTTCTGTTTACTCTAACTGCCTGTAAAAAAGATCAAGCTGTTTTGGATAGTGAGATCTCGGATATAGATTCATTTATTTGGAGAGGATTAAAGCAATACTATTTGTGGGTTGATAAAGTCCCTAATTTAGTTAATCCTAATCTGGATGACGAAAATCAGCTAGCTTATTTTTTGAATAGCTATAATGAGGATCATGAGGCTCTTTTTTACGATCTTCTTTATGACTATGGTAGTATTGATAAATGGTCGTGGATAGTTGATGATTATGTGGCATTGGAAAACTATTTTCAGGGGACAACTACCTCCATGGGATTTGAATATGGGCTTGTTCAGATTAATGGTACGAATAGTCTTTTTGGGTTTATCCAATATGTAGTACCAGAATCTCCTGCAGCTGAAGCAAATTTAACGAGAGGGGAAATATTTACCCAAATTGACGGACAAGCATTGACCATTTCTAATTATAGGGACTTACTCTTTAGCAATAGTTCTTTTACAATTTCGTTTGCTGATATTATTGATAATACCCTAATTTCTAATGGAAAAATAGTTGACTTAACGGCTACAGTCGTCAATGAAAATCCCATTCATTATTCTGAGATCAAAGATGTTGATGGAGTAAAAGTTGCTTATTTGGTTTACAATGGATTTACGTCATTATACGATTTTGAATTAAACGATTTGTTTAGCAGTTATAAAACAGAAGGTGTTCAGGAATTAATCCTCGATCTAAGATATAATGGTGGAGGTTCTGTTCGTACAACAACTTATTTAGCTAGTATGATATTTGGTACTGATACTCAAAAAATCTTTTCGAGATCGCAATACAATGATATTTTACAGGAATATCTAGAGGCTGAATACGGATCTAGCTTTTTTGATAATACTTTCCTAAGTGAAATTGAGGCTGTTGATGATATTCCTCAGGCCCCAATTAATACCTTAAACCTGACACGATTGTATGTGTTAACTACAAAAGGAACTGCATCAGCGAGTGAACTCATCATAAATGGTCTAAATCCTTATATGGATGTTGTAATTATTGGTACAAATACCCATGGAAAATATGTTGGATCAATGACCATTAAAGATTATGATGCAAGTGGAAAAATAAATAGTAGTCATAAATGGGCGATGCAACCCATTACTTTTAAAACCACAAACTCCGAAGGATATTCAGATTTTGTCAATGGCTTTGCTCCTACTTTTTTTGTTGATGAAGACTTTGGTAATTTGCTGCCTTTCGGCGATGAGAATGATCCATTGTTTAAAGCTGCTCTAGATCATATTAAAGGGATTACACCTTCTGCCACAACGAAAAGTATACTAATAAATACATTCATTGAATCGAAAGATATAAAACGATTTGGAAGGGAAATGTATAGGAATTAAAAAGTGAAATAAACCTTAAATTATTTTTTATAAAAAAAGGGGCTTATTAATTTAAATAACCCCCTTTTCTTATTTATATCGATACTATTTCAGTACTATAAATTTACCATGAAAAGCTTTTTCAGTATTGTAGATAAGCAAATTATAAGCTCCATCCGCAAAATTACTAATAGGAATTTCGATTTTATTTGAACTTGGTGTAATATCGTTACTATATAAAAGTTTTCCCATTTGATCATAAATGCGAAGGCTAATAGGTTCATTGCCTAATTCCTCAATTTGAACAAAGAGTTTGTCCTTAACAGGGTTAGGATAAATTGAAAGTTCTTTAATTTCAACTTGCGGAATCCCAACATTATCAGGTAAGACAACACTAACCGTATTACTAGCTAAAGATTCTCCAGCAGT
>JBFFMB010000030.1:0-9379 GCA_041554455.1 Bacteroidales bacterium | reverse complement strand
TTATCAAGATCAACTTGTGTTGGGCCGTCTTTAATCAATTTATCGACTTCCAAATAAATAAGAGAAGCTAGGTAATCAGCCTTTTCAGGATCGCAATCAAACTGCATCATTAAACTAAATTCCTGATCTGGATAATGTGACTTTTGAGCTCTAATACCTACACCATAGGTTCCTCCTTCATCTTCACGAATAGATTCAGTATAACGGAAGTCTAAGATGCCTTCGATTAAATCAAGTGCCATTTTATTTTCTGCATTATATGCGAAATCATCATTATAATTAATGTAGACTCTAGATTTTGGAGTTTCCATCTCTTGAATCAAGGTCTTCTTAACAAAACCTTCTGGTGCATTCACATGATTGTTTGCCCAAGTTTCAGTTCGCTCGATATCTGTTAAAGCACCTAAATATTTTTCAATTAAAGGCTTTGCTGTTTCTGCATCAATATTGCCAGTGAATGTAAAGGTAAAGTCACTCGCATCTTTAATACGATCAAGATAAATACTCTTAATTTTTTCGAAATCTACTTTTTCTAAATATTCTACATTAACAGGCTTGATACGTGGATGATAATTAGCCAATATAGCAGCAACAGTGTCAGCAAATACTTGATTAGGATCTTTACTTCTATTTTCAATAAAAGCCGCTAATCTTGAATAAAAAGCATCGTGAGAGGACTTATCAAAACGAGGATTTTCGAAATATAAATAAACCAATTGAAGCAAGGTCTCAAAATCCTGTGGTGAAGCATTCCCATTAAAGCCTTCGGTTTCATCAGCGACATAAGGTGTTACCCTAGCAATTTTACCCGTTAACATTTTTTGGAGTGAAATATTATCAAAATCACCAACACCATACATTCCGATAAAAGTACCAATCATACTAGCTGAAGGAAGATCTTCATCACTAATTAATGATAAACCACCTTCACTAAAAGCATTGAGTAATATTTCATCTTCTTTATAATCTGTTTTTTTGATCACTACTTTAACGCCATTGGCAAGTGTCCATTCAGTACTTCCTAATTCTGCTACCTCTTTAGTATTTACAACTGCAGATCCTTTAGGTTCGTTAGCAAGCAATGGTTTATTATTTACTTCATCTTTGATAGGTTCTAATTCCATTTTTGAAACTTCATCCATAATCGCTAATGCTTGCTCAGCTGTAGGATACGAAATGCCTTCTTTTTCTGGACCCTCCATAGTTAAAACTATGTTTTCCTTAGTGATCCATTGAGCAGGAAGAGCATTGATCTCGGCTAAAGTAATACTTGGCATAACCCCTTGCGAAAATTGAAATTCTGCCTCGATACCTGGAACAGGTTCAGCATTTAAATAATGAGCCCGATATTCTCTAACAAAAAGATCGTTATTGCGCTTGTCTTTTTCTTTGAAGGCTTTTTCTAGTCCACGAAGAATATTTGTTTTTGCACGCTCTAATTCGCCTGCGGTAAATCCAAATCTTCTGACTCTTTCATTTTCAATTAAAACAGCTTTTAACGCTTTTTCCATGCCATTATTTTGAGCTAAGGCTAAAAGTGTATAGGCATCTTTAGTTGCTGTATAACTACCATAAAAAGATTGAGCAATAATAAAAGGAGGATTTTCTTTTTGAACTAATTCGCTAAAACGAGTGTTTAGCATTTGCCCATATAATTGTTTTACTAAGCTGTTTCTAAAATAGCCAATATTTTTATCTTCATTTTTTACAGCATCGTGCTTATAATATAACCACATCATTGAACGCTGAGCCTCAGGGTCGGTTGCAATAGCTACAATAGGCTCTTTATTATCAGGAACATCAAAATAAGGTCTGTCTTTAGGATTCTCTACTGCAGGAATCTTAGAGAAAAGCTCTTTCACTTTGGCTTCCATTTCAGCTGCATCAAAATCTCCAACGATAGCGATCGCTTGTAAATCGGTACGATACCAGTCATGATAGAAACTTCTGATCACATCATAGTCGAAATTTGCAATAATGTCTAAGTCACCAATCACGTCACGTTTTGAATACTTAGATCCTTCATATTTATATGGGCTTAGTTTATTTCTAATTCTGAAAGCAGCATTTCTGCGAGTACGCCATTCTTCTTTAATTACACCTCTTTCAGCATCAATTTCTTCTTCGGTCAACAACAAATAATTCGACCAATCATTTAAAATAAGCAGACAAGAATCAATCAAGCCCTGATTGGTTGAGGGGACATTTGACAGATTATAAACGGTTGCATCAAGACCCGTTCCAGCATTAATGTTCCGTCCAAACGCTACACCATACTTTTCCAAGTAATTAATAATTCCTTTCCCATTAAAATGCTCTGTTCCATTAAAAGCCATGTGCTCAAGAAAATGGGCCAGTCCATTTTGATTATCTTCTTCTAGTATAGCACCCACATTTTGAATTATGTAGAAACTAGCACGATCTTTTGGTTCTTCATTATGTCTGATATAATAAGTCATTCCATTTTCCAATACGCCAAATTTGACAGTTGGATCCATAGGTACTGGTTGTTTTAGAAACTCTGCTTGCTGAGCAAACATCGTTGCCGGTAAAAACAACAAAATAAATAATTTCAATAATTTTTTTCTAATTTTCATCATAATAGAATTTATGGGTTAAATATTAATTTTTGGGGAAGTTTTTGGGTTTAATAATTTAAATTCAATGAATAAAATTATAAAAAATATCTTTGAAATAACCATTTCATCTACTTTTCTCGCACATTTATATATTTTTAACTTTATAAGAGAAGCTTTTTGCTAATTTTACTTTCTCTTATAATTTCATTCTGATTAAAGTAAAATCACAATTTAAATATTTAAACATGCGAAAATTAATTTTTAAAATTACAACAACTCTGTTTTTTGTAGGCTTAATGTTTACAGCTAAAGCTGAAAAGGATGTTCGTTTATTACGATTTCCTGATATTAATAAAAATTTAGTGGCTTTCGTTTATGCCGGAGATATCTGGACTGTTTCTGCCGAAGGTGGAGATGCCAAACGATTAACTTCTCATAAAGGTTTTGAATTATTCCCCAAAATTTCACCTGATGGCCAATGGATTGCTTTTTCAGGCGAATATTCTGGCACCCGTCAAATTTTTGTCATGCCAGTTGATGGAGGGACTCCAAAACAATTAACCTATTATAACAGTGTTGGACCAATGCCTCCAAGAGGTGGGTTTGACAATATTGTGCTTGACTGGACACCCGACAGTAAAAATATTATGGTACGTATGAATCGTACTGAATTCGGTCAGCGTAATGGTAAATACTTCCTCGTAAGTATTGATGGTGGTTTTGAGAAACCCTTAGAAATTACCGACGGTGGTTTTGGCGTATTTTCACCTGACGCCAAAAAAGTTGCTTTTGCACATATCGCTCGTGAATTTAGAAGCTGGAAACGCTATAAAGGTGGTCGTGCTTCTGATATCTGGATTTACGATTTAGAAAACCATGAAGCTCAAAAAATCACTGAATTTAATGGAAGTGATCAAATTCCAACTTGGTATGGCGATAAGATTTATTTTGCATCTGATCGCGACCTTAAACTAAATTTATTTAGTTATGATGTTAATACCAAAGCTATAGAGAAAGTTACCAATCACTCTGAATTTGATGTGATGTGGCCTTCGGGAGAAAACGGAATGATTGCTTACGAAAATGGTGGGTATATTTATACCTTAGATCTAAAAACAAATAAAACAGAAAGACTAAGTATCAATCTTAGTTTTGACAATCCAAACCTTCTTCCTTATTACAAGAATGTAAGTAATGATATTCAAACAGTCGATGTTTCTCCAAGTGGGGAACGTGCTATTTTTGATGCCCGTGGTGATATTTTTACCGTTCCTGCTAAGGATGGGGAGATTGTTAATATTACAAACACACAAGGGGTTAGAGAAACAGGTGCTGGTTATTCGCCAAATGGCAAATACCTATCCTATGTTTCTGATGCAACAGGAGAATATGAGATCTATCTTTTAGAGAATAAAGAAGGTGCAAAAGCACGTCAATTAACATCCGGCTCTAGCGCTTGGATTTATGATCTTAATTGGGCCCCAAACAGCCAATACATTGCTTTCTCAGATCGTACGTTAAAATTAAAATATATTGATATAACGACAGGTATTGTTAAAGATGTAGATGCGGCAACTGAAAGTGAAATCAGAGGTTATAATTTTTCTCCCGATTCACGTTGGATTACCTATACCAAAGAAAGTGAGAATTCTCACTCTGCTGTTTGGGTTTATAATACTGAAAGCGGTGAAGCAAAACAATTAACAACGGATGAGTATAATGACTTTTCGCCTACTTTCTCGATCGATGGTAATTATCTATATTTCATGTCGAATAGAGATTACAACTTAGATTTTTCTTCTCACGAATTTGCCTATCTATATAATGATGCTACGCGTATTTATGCCTTAGCATTGACCAATGAAAGTCCAATAATCTTCAAATATAAAGAAGATGTTGTTAAGCCAAAGGAAGAAAAGAAAGAAGCCCCTGTAGCAGATAAATCTAAAAAGAAAAAAGAAAAAAATCCTCCAAAAGCGGATACAGAGAAACAAGTTAAAATTGACTTTGTGAACATCCGCAATCGCATTATAGCAATGCCAATGCAAGCCGGAAATTATGGCAATTTACAAGCCGTTGAAAATGGGTTTGTATATATGGCTCAGGGTAATTTAATGAAATATGAATTAGGTGAGGAAAAACCCGAAACCATTTTAGAAGGGGCTCGTTATGCTATCGTATCAGCCGATGGAAAACAAATGCTTTATCGCTATGGCAGAAACTTTGGGATTACTAAATTATCTCCAAATACTAAGTCTGGTGCTGGAAAATTAGATCTTTCGAACATGGAAGTGAAAATTGAGCCACGAAAAGAATGGAATCAAATTTTTACAGACGCTTGGAGAATTTATCGCGATTATTTCTATGTAAGCAATATGCATAATGTAAATTGGAAAGCCGAAGGCGAACGCTATGCTCAATTGTTACCTTATGTAAGCCATCGTGCCGATTTAGATTACATCCTCAGCGAAATGGTTTCTGAATCAAATACGGGTCATGCGTATATTAATTTTGGTGATTTCGAAAGAGTGGAGCGTAGAGAGACTGGATTATTGGGCGCTGAATTAGAAGCCGATTATAATGCTGGACTTTACAAAATTTCCAAAATTTATCAAGGAGAAAATTGGACTCCAAACCGTCGCTCACCTTTGACTGAACAAGGTGTGAACGTTAAAGAAGGTGATTATATCATTAAACTTAATGGTCAGAATGTAACTACCAAAGAAAATCCATATCTATATTTAGAGAATACCATTGGAAAAATCATTGAGATTACGGTAAATGCTAAACCAACTGCTGAGGGTGCGAAGACATATAAGATCAAGCCCATCAATAGCGAAATGGAATTAAGATATCTGGATTGGGTAGAAAGTCGCCGCAAAATGGTTGATAAGCTTTCAGATGGTAAGATTGGATATATCCACGTTCCAAATACAGCTGTTGAAGGGAATCGCGAATTATATCGTGGTATGTATGCTTATCATACCAAAGATGCTTTGATTATCGACGATCGTTATAATGGTGGTGGATTTATTCCTTGGCAAATGGCCGAATTATTGGATCGTAACAATATGAGTTATTGGCACAAAAATAAGTTGACGCCTGGTAAATATCCAAATGTAGCTCACGATGGACCAAAAGCGATGTTAATCAATTATTACTCTTCATCCGGAGGAGATGCTTTCCCACACTATTTCCGTCAGTTAGGTTTAGGAACCATTATTGGAACCAGAACCTGGGGTGGTTTAGTAGGAATTTCAGGCAATGCAGGTTTAATTGATGGGACAGCGATGTCAGTTCCTCGTTTCGGCATCTATGACGAAAGTGGATGGATCATTGAAGGTATTGGTGTGTATCCTGATATTGAAGTGTATGATCGTCCAGATTTAATGGCCAAGGGTATCGATCCAAGTATCGAAGCTGCCGTGAAACATTTATTGGAAGAATTGAAAAAGAACACTTATAAACATCCAGCTGTTCCTGCAAGTCCAGATCGTTCAAAATTTCATGAACAAGAGATAAAATAATCTTATAAAAACATTTGTTTTTAAACAGTCCACGACTTCAGTCGTGGGCTGTTTTTTTGTATACATCTAATTTTTGTAGATAAAAAAAGCCCTCCCGAAAATTCGAGAGGGCCTTTCAATTATACTTAGGTTAGTAAGTTTTAAACAACACCTTGAGCTAACATAGCATCGGCAACTTTTACAAAACCACCAATGTTTGCACCTTTAACATGATCAATGAAGTCACCTTCGGTACCATACTTAACGCATGTTTCGTGGATATCTTTCATGATTTGTTTTAAGCGAGCATCAACTTCTTCGCGAGTCCAAGATAAACGTAGCGAGTTTTGTGACATTTCAAGACCGGAGACAGCAACACCACCTGCATTAGCTGCTTTACCTGGGCCATAAAGAATTTTAGCTTTAGTATATACTTCAATTGCTTCAGGAGAAGAAGGCATATTTGCACCTTCAGAAACGACGAAACAACCATTGGCCATTAATGTTTTGGCTTCCTCTTCGCTAACCTCATTTTGAGTAGCGCAAGGCATAGCCACATCACATTTAATTCCCCAAGGACGTTTACCTTCGAAATATTCGCAACCATATTTATCAGCATATTCGCTAATTCTTCCGCGTTTTACATTTTTCAAATGCATTGCGAAAGCCAATTTTTCAGCATCAATTCCAGCTGGGTCATAAATAAATCCAGCAGAGTCAGATAAAGTAACCACTTTACCACCCATTTGAGTTACTTTTTCACAAGCATATTGAGCAACATTACCAGAACCTGATACTGTTACAACTTTACCTTTTAAACTGTCAGCTCTAGTGTTCAGCATATATTCAGCAAAATAAGTAGTTCCGTAACCAGTAGCTTCTGGACGAATTAATGATCCACCCCATTCTCTTCCTTTACCTGTTAAAACACCTGTAAATTCATTGCGAATACGTTTGTATTGTCCGTACATGAAGCCAATTTCACGTCCACCAACACCTATATCTCCAGCAGGAATATCTGTATTTGGACCAATGTGTCTGCAAAGCTCAGTCATGAAACTTTGGCAAAAACGCATGACTTCATTATCTGTTTTTCCTTTAGGATCGAAATCAGATCCACCTTTACCACCACCCATAGGAAGTGTAGTCAACGAATTTTTAAGAACTTGTTCGAAAGCTAAAAATTTAAGAACACCCAAATTCACAGTAGGATGGAAACGTAAACCACCTTTGTAAGGTCCAATAGCTGAGTTCATCTCGATACGATATCCTTTATTGATTTGGATTTCGCCTTTATCATCTAACCAAGGTACGCGGAAAAGAATGACTCTTTCTGGTTCAGCGATACGTTCCAAAATTTTATTTGTTTTGTAGATAGGATTTTCTTCGATGTAAGGGATCAAAGTTTCTGCTACTTCATGAACTGCTTGATGAAATTCTGCTTCACCTGGGTTTTTAGCAATGATTTTAGCCATAAAATCATTTACTTTTTGTTCTAATGCCATAATTTTATTTTTAATGATTTGTAATTAGGTTTTTTAATTGAAATCAATATTAACGAAATTTGACGTTCAAATAACCCATGCATGGGCAAATTCAGTAGTACGCCCATCAATTTCAGTGAAACACGCAAAAGCAAATTCTAAGCCTGAACAGTAAATCAAAAGTTAGGCTAAGATTGAGGGTAAGTACTTTCAATTTAACAATTGCCTAGAGTTGGGATTGCCTAAAGTTTCTGGAATTTAGAATAACTCTAGTCACTTCGGAATCTTGTGCACTTAAATAAGTTTTCAGCTATGAAAGATTAGATTTAAATTTCAATAATATTATTCTTGATCGCAAACTTTACCAAGTCAACCGTAGTTTTTAGGTTTAATTTTTTCATCACATTGGTTTTGTGGGATTCAACGGTGCGCACACTGATGAATAATTGGTCCGCAATCTCTTTATTTGTATAACTATTCCCAAATAATTTCAATACCTCAATTTCTCGGGTTGATAAACTCTTTTCGGTTTGATCTTTCAAAAGATTTTCAGGATCCGTATCGCGCAGATAATTTTTAAGGATAATGTTTGTGATCTGTTTGGCATAGTAATCATAACCTGCTCGAATAGTGTATATCGCCTCGATAAGTTCCCCTCGCGAAGTATCTTTTGTAAGATATCCTCTCGCCCCTGCTTTCAATGTTTTAAGAATAAAGCCTTTGCTTTTATCCATCGACAATATCAGCAAATTCATATTGGGGAATTCACGATTGATACTTCTGATTTTTTCTATTTCTTCGTCGGTAGGATTGTATATATTGATAAGGGCTACGTGAATATAATGACCTTTAATTTTTTCTATTAAAGCTGTCAAATTCACTGCACAGCCCACCACTTCAATATCATCTACATCTGATAAAAGAGATCGAATTCCATCACATACAATTTGATGGTCATCAACAATAAAAACCTTGATATTCGACATAATTAATCTTTTACCAAAAAATGGATTTAAACTTTAAATGCGAAAATAAGAATCTTCTAAAAAAATGCCTAATTAATAGTGTACAAATATGTTTTGATTTTAAATTCGTTTAAATTTGTGACTAAAGAGTGGAGATATGAAAAGGAATTTGGAACCAGAAAATGGGTATTATAAGCTAAGGGCAGAAAATATTGAGCGTCTAAAAGAGCTTGCAGCGATTAATAAAACAACCAGTATTTTAAAAGCCGGTAAACCCATAGATGAAAGTTTACAACAAATTGCTCTCCTTTTACCACCTGCTTACCAATACCCTGCATTTACATCTGCTCGTATTGTTTTCGATGGACAAGAATTCCGTTCAAATAATTATAAAAAAACAAATTGGGTTCAGCATCAAGAATTTGAAACTATTGACCATCAACAAGGGTTTATAGAAGTTTTTTATACAAAGAAATTCCCGGATTTTGATGAAGGTCCTTTTTTGAATGAAGAAAGGCAACTAATCCTAAATATTTCTAATCTAATCAGTGGATACCTGAACAGTGTTAAAGGAAAACAATTTTTTGGGGTTAAAACATCTCCTAAAACCTTCACTTCTGAAAAAACTGAAACTTCGACATCCCAAATTACAAGCCGAAAATTACTTCAAAAATTTTTAAATAAAAGCAATATAAACCGCGATATTTATCATGATTTGATGCCATTTAAGGTGAAAGAAATTATGCTCGTAGCTAACTTATACGACGCTTATAGCATCGAAAAAGAAGGAAAATTTTCGGAACATGTTTTGGGTGAGTATCATCAATTAAATCTTACCTCTTTGC
>JBFFMB010000029.1:0-9407 GCA_041554455.1 Bacteroidales bacterium | reverse complement strand
CCACATTTCATAGCCAAGGTATTAGCATATATTAAACATAAGCAACCCTTTTAGTCCGTTTTGCATCTTACAGATATAATCGTTATTAAATCAATCAAATGAAAAATAGATTTTTGAAAAAATGTGCAAAATTAGTCGCTTTAATGGTATTGTTCGTATCAACATCTTGTGAAAAAGATCCAAGTGGACATAACTACCTACAAGGAAGCCTTCCAGAAACACCCCTTAATTTATCCAATTTTAATACCGAATATGATGACTATAATTCAACAGCTCCAAGTTTTGGTGATCTCATTGCATTCTGTTTTTCAACAAACAGAAATAGTAATGGAAGCGAATTTGATGTGATTTATCAACCCATGAATGTGAATTTTAATAAAACAAGTGGACTATTGAAAGTAACAAACGAGTATGGGAATTGGGCTTCTATAGCTGATAGATATTACGTTATACAAAATAATATCAATAAAATTAATACTTCTGGAAATGAGTTTGGTCCCTACCTAATTCCAGAATACGATTTCAATAATCTTTACTTCACACTATTGTATGCATCGGATATTACAGGTAATTTTCAAATAAACTTTATTTCAAATCGCAGCGAAGCAAATTTCTCTTCGCCCAAAGAAGTCAGCTTTTTAAATTCTGAATTTGATGATCTCTACCCCTGCTTCAATGCCGATACCTCTAAGATTTATTTTTGTTCAAACAGAGATGGAAACAATTTTGATTTTTACTCTACAAATGTAAATGCTGAAATGGATATTGAATCAATATTATTAGATGATACAAACCACGAAATAACTAAAAACACTATTTTATCGAGTGTTTCTGAGGACAAATGTCCTTTTATCTTTGAAAATAAAATTGTTTTTGCATCAAATCGTGCAGGAGGTTTTGGTGGATTTGATTTGTATTATAGCCTGTTTGAAAACGGAGAATGGAGCGAACCCATAAACTTTGGAGCTAAAATCAATACCGAATTTGATGAGTATAGACCCATATTAATCGATGAAGGCGTTAGTGAAACGCAAGCAATGATGGTGTTTTCATCGAATAGAACGGGTGGTTTAGGTGGATTTGATTTGTATTTCGTTGGAATTGAAAATGAATTATAACAATGGCCTGCAATAGTTTATAAATAGGACCATCCCAAAGGACAGTATCCTTATACATACTTATAAAAATTAATTATCTTAGTATGGCGATAGCTTTTCATGCATCAATCATTTTGAAAGAATTAAATCAAGCATTCTATGCATAAAACCGAATTGTTTTGGGATAAGATATCAAAGAATTATGATCAACAAGCCAATAAGGATCAATCGTATAAAAAGACGCTTGAAATCATAAAAAAATATCTCAAATCCAGCGATATTGTTCTGGATGTTGGATGCGCAACAGGATTATACGCCATTGAATTTAGTAAGCATGTGAAAGAGATCCATGGTCTTGATATATCGCCCAAGATGATTGAACGAGCTAAAAGAAAAGCCGCTGAAGCTAATATGGAGAATGTCGATTTCAAACAAACAACTTTATTTGATGAAAGCTATCAGAAAGCATCATTCGATGTGATCCTGGCCTTAGATATTATTCATTTAGTTGAGGATTCACAGAAGCATATTCAACGGATAAGCGAATTAGTAAAAACGGGAGGATTCATTATTTCTTCAACACCTTGTTTGGGAGAAAAAAAGACTTTTCAAAATAAACTCTCAAGCATTGCTGTATTTCTCTTACTAAAATTTGGAATACTTCCTTATATTAGATTCTTTAAAATCCAAGCATTGGAAGATTTAATAAGCAATGAAAATTTTCAAATTATTACAACTGAAACGATGATAAATAATACAGCAACGAATTATCTCATCATAGCCAAGAAAATGAATTAACGAAATTCATATTAAAAAATAGATTTGAAAAAATCGGAATTAAATACAAGAATTAAACTAATAAATAAGCCTTATGAAAGCATCAAACATTGTAAAAAAAATCCTTTTATATGCCGCTCTAGGCATTGTCGTTTTTTTAGCTATTGAACTTATTTTCGATTGGGAGGGATTCAATCAAGATTTCAAGGAAGGCTATAATGGTGCAGTCATTGATTTAGATGAAAAACAGTCAACAGGCTTTAAGGAGATGCTTATAAAAAGTGCAGATGGCTTGGATATTAAAGCAGATATCTATGATTTAGAGGATGCAACATCGCCTCTAATTCTACTTTTTCATCAGGCAGGATATAGTCGTGGTGAGTATAGAGAAATTGCCCCAAAACTGAATACACTTGGTTTCAGCTGTATAGCTATTGATCAGCGCTCAGGCCGCGAAGTGAATGGAGTCGTAAATGAGGCCTTTAAGCAAGCCACTGAAGCAGGTTTGAAAACAAACTATATCGATGCCCTCCCCGACTTGCAAGCGTGCCTGAAGTATGCGATCGAACATTATCCTTCTCGCAAAATCATCCTATGGGGAAGCTCTTATTCTTCATCATTGGTCTTTATATTGGGAAGTGAGTATAAGGATAAAGTTTCCGCTATTTTGTCCTTTTCTCCCGGAGAGTATTTCAGTTATGAAGACAAGGAAATTAAGGCCTTTGCTAAAGAGGTGGATTGTCCTGTTTTCATCACCTCTGCTAAAAATGAGCAGGATGCATGGGAGCTTATTTTTGAGGCCATCCCTTCTACGGATAAAGCCTATTTCTTGCCAGAACAAAAAGGATTTCACGGATCGAGAGCTCTATGGGAAAAGAATGAAGGAAATGAATTTTACTGGGAAGCTGTCACAGCTTTTTTAGCTAAAATCAAATGATAGGATAAAGCATATGCTTATGTTATTATCTTTTTTGAAGGCTTTGGAAGTCAAGTTCAGCTTTTAAATGCGGACAAAAATGCGCCTATCGATCCATTGATTATTGTCAAGATCTTTGAAGATTTAATAGATCGACTAATGGAAGTCGGCCATTACGTACTAGCATGGATTTTAGTTTTCGAACGATGAATGATGTTTTGGAACCCATCCGCAAATCAGGGCTTGAGGCCTTGGGAATCTCTGAGTGGGATGGACCAAGTTCTTAAGCTATGCAGTGATTAATTTTGATTTTTTTTCATTTTACATTTCACATTCTTCTTCTCTTATACTAACTTGCTCACGATTGCTAACACCTTTTATTATGATTGAGAATGAAGGATTGAAAAGAGAAATTGGAGTTTGGGGACTGGTTTCCAACGCCATCAATATTATTGTAGGGGCTGGTATATTTTTATTGCCTGTTATTGTTTTTGAACGATTGGGTACAGGAAGTATACTGGCATTTGCCATTTGTGGCATATTAATGATGTTCATCATGCTCAGTTTTGCAGAAATCGGCACTCGAATTACAAAAACTGGTGGAGCATACTCTTATATTGAAGAAGCCTTTGGCGAATATGCTGGTTTTCTAACCACCAATATTTTCATTTTTGGTGCTGCAGTCATGGCCAATGCTGCCGTTGCTAATGGTCTGGCAGATACGCTGGCTTATTTTTTCCCATTTTTCACATCCCAATGGGTTCGAATATTTCTATTTTTCATCATCTTTGGGGGATTGGCTTTCATTAATGTAAAAGGGGTGAGTAAGGCCATGTCCTTGGTTAAATTTATTACAATAGCCAAATTAACTCCTTTATTTTTGATCATTATATTTGGTTGGATCTTCATTAAACCAACACATCTTGAATGGACCTTCACTCCTACTGTAATGGATCTTGGCGAAATGTCATTGATGTTAATATTTGATTTTGTTGGTGCAGAAACAGCTTTAAATGTAGGTGGCGAAATTAAAAATCCCAGAAAAACTATTCCCAAAGGAATCGTATTAAGTATTTTTATTGTGGTTGTTCTTTATATTTCTATTCAACTAACAGTACAAGGTGTACTTGGTGGTGACTTACTAAATTTCAGGAGTGCTCCATTGGCTGAGGTTGCGATGCGTATGATTGGGCCCATTGGCGCAAGCATAGTCATTATAGGAGCATCTGTTTCTATGTTTGGGAATTTAAGTGGCATGACCTTAAATATGCCTCGAGTATTATATGCTGCTGCACGCGATAAGGTTGTTCCTTCAAAATATTTAGCACACATTCATTCAAAATATGCTACACCCAATATTTCTATCATTGTATATGCTGCTTTAGGATTCATTTTTTCCAGCATTGGAGAGTTTAAACAATTGGCTATTCTTTCAAGTGCATCTTATTTACTGATCTATCTTGGAGTGGTATTGTCGGTGATTAAATTCAGAATTAAGCAAGGCAATTCAGATGAAACTTACCAAACTCCCGGAGGCTATACAATACCAGTACTATCAGCCGTTGTAATTATATGGTTCTTGACGAATCTAGCATGGGCTGAAATTCAAGCGATGATCATATTTATTGCAATCTTAACTATACTTTTTCTGGGTATTCAATTTATAAAAAAGAAAAAATAATGGATATACATTTTGATAAACAGGCACGAGACTGGGACAACGATCCAAAAAAAACCGAAAGAGCAATCCTAATTGCGAAAGAAATCAATGATTTTATTAAACCAAATCAAAAGCTGAATGCACTTGAATTTGGCTGTGGAACAGGATTACTGAGTTTTCAATTAAAAGATGTATTTAAGACCATCACCCTTGCCGACAATTCTAAAGGAATGATACGAGTTTTGGAAGAGAAAATTCTTAATTCTAAAATAAAGAATTTCATCCCACTCTATATTGATTCGGCAGAAGACGATTTAAAAAAGAAGGAGTACGATGTAATCTATACCTTGATGACACTTCATCACATTACTGATGTAGACAATATTTTAAGCGTTTTCAATTCAGTATTAAAATCTGATGGTTATTTATGTATTGCTGATCTTGTGCAAGAAGATGGATCATTTCACGCACATCTGGAAGATTACAAAGAACATAATGGATTTGACAGAAAAGAATTGAACGCTATTCTATCAAAAAATGGATTTGAAGTAAAATATGACAAAATCTGTTTTGAAATCGTAAAAACGGTGAATAACGAACTAAAGAAATATCCATTATTTTTAATGATTTGTAAAAAAAACATAAACTTTTGCTCCCATAATTAAATTTAAGCTAGCATATATTGAAAAAGCATGAAACTTGACGATGAGCTCATAAAAGTAGAAAGTTATATCGTTCCTGAAATGGATAGGGTCAGGCTATCTGATTTTTTTAAAGCAGATCAATTTAAAACCATCCATTCCAGAAAAGCCATGAAGAATGCCATTAAAAAAGGCTTGGTTCGGATAAATGGAGAACAGGGGTATACCGGAGATTACATCAGCGGTGGTGAGTTGATCGACATTTATCAGCCCAAAACACAGAAGATCAAAGCCAGTATTGACTTTTCCTTGGATGTTCTGTTTGAAGATGATCATTTGGCTGTGGTCAACAAGCCCTGTGGGATAGTGGTCAGCGGAAACAAACAATGGACGTTAGAAAATGCATTAGCCCCCAATCTAGTCAAAAGCCCCAAGGAAGATGCTTTGCAAAGACCCGAACCCGTGCATCGATTGGATTATCCTACTAGTGGAGCTTTATTAATTGCAAAAACAGCACAAGCGGTCATGCGTTTAAATACTTTATTTGAAGAACGGCAGATAGCAAAAACCTATATCGCTGTGACTATTGGTTTGCTCAACGGAAGTGGCAGAATCAGTACCCCCATTGATAAAAAAACAGCAAGCACTGAATTTACCATTTTACATATTATTCCATCACCAAAATATACGTTTCTAAATCTCACCGAACTCAAGCCCAATAGCGGCAGACGCCATCAACTTAGAATTCATATGACCGAAATGGGGAATCCAATCTTTGGAGATCTCAAATATGGGCAAGAAGGCTTGATGTTAAAAGGGAAAGGTCTTTATCTTCATGCATTCTCCTTATCCTTTATACATCCGTTTACCAGCGAAGCAATGAATATACACGCTCCCTTACCCAAAAAATTCATCAAACTGTTTCCTGAAGCAATCAGTGTTCTCAAAAAATAATTCTAGAAACATACTATTTCATTATTGAATAAATGTATTTTTACTAAAATAAGTAAATCAAATCATGATAGAATTAATTCGTTCGCAACCCATTGATATAACTGGCTCATTGATTGCCATTTTATGTGGTTTAATGATCGGCTTTGAACGGCAATGGAGTGGAAAACCAGCTGGTATAAGAACCAGCATATTAATAACATTGAGTGCGTTCACCTTTGTATCCATCGGACAATTTTATCAACCAGAAATAGGCTCTATCCGTATTGTTGGTCAAATGGTTACAGGCGTTGGTTTTTTGGGGGCAGGTGTAATTATCGCCCGCGAGGGCTTGGTACTTGGCGTAACATCTGCTGCAGTCATATGGATACTAGCCGCTATTGGCAGTTTAATTGGGATGGGGAATTTTGTATCCGCAATCTGGATAACCTTTGTCACCCTCTTTGTTTTAGTTGGGATCACTCTTTTGGAGAAAATGGTCAAAAAATTAAAAAGAGGGGTTCATTCTGAAAAGCATTCTCAATAATTATTAGCTTATCTAAAATGAAAGAAATTGAAAATATTGAATTAAGTTTCTTAAGTCTGGATGATTATCAAGAAGTTAAAGAAACGATGATTGCTTCCTATTCAACCATGCCAGATTCTTACTGGAGAGAAAATCATATCAAATCGCTGATTGATCGTTTTCCTGAAGGACAGGTTGTTATTAAAGTCAATAATCAAATTGCAGGTTGTGCTTTATCCATTATCATCGATTATGATAAATTTGAAAACAATCATACCTATCAAGAAATCACTGGGAATTACACCTTTAAAACCCATACATCGGAGGGAGATATGCTATATGGGATTGATATTTTTATCAAACCTGAATACAGAGGTTTGCGCTTGGGAAGAAGATTGTATGACTACCGAAAAGAACTCAGTGAACGCTTAAATCTGAAAGGAGTAGCTTTTGGAGGAAGAATCCCTAATTATCATAAATATGCAAATGATTTAACCCCCAAAGAATACATCGAAAAAGTGAGACGGAAAGAGATCAATGATCCGGTTTTAAACTTTCAGGTTTCCAATGATTTTCATCCTTCAAAAATTCTTAAAAATTATTTGGAGGGGGATGAAGCTTCTAACGAATATGCTGTATTATTAGAATGGGATAATATTTACTACGAAAAGAAACAAAAAAAAGCCAGCATAAATAAAAAATTAGTACGTATCGGACTAATTCAATGGCAAATGCGACCCTATAAGAATTTGGAAGAATTATTACAACAGGCTGAATTCTTTATTGATGCGGTATCGGGTTACCGATCTGATTTTGCCTTATTTCCTGAATTTTTTGACGCCCCATTGATGGCCGAGAACAATCATCTTACCGAGCCTGAAGCCATCAGAGAACTAGCCAAACATACCCAGAGTGTTGTGCAAAAATTCTCAGAACTAGCCATATCTTACAATATCAATATCATATCCGGGAGCATGCCCGAGATAAAAGACAATAGACTCTATAATGTAGGCTATTTGTGTAAACGAGATGGAACGATCGAGCGTTATGAGAAATTACATGTAACGCCCGATGAGATAAGAGTTTGGGGTATGGATAAAGGCAATCAACTAAGGGTTTTTGATACTGATTGCGGGAAAATTGGAATTTTAATTTGTTATGATGTTGAATTTCCTGAATTGAGCCGACTCCTGGCTGATGAAGGTATGGACATCTTATTTGTCCCATTTTTAACAGACACTCAAAACGGCTACTCAAGGATACGAAATTGTGCCCAAGCACGAGCTATTGAAAATGAATGTTATGTGGCGATAGCAGGATGTGTTGGAAATTTACCTAAAGTGCACAATATGGACATTCAGTATGCTCAATCGATGGTTTTCACACCCTGCGATTTTGCCTTTCCTGCAAATGGTATAAAAGCTGAAGCAACCCCCAATACCGAGATGATACTTATTGCCGATTTGGATATTGATTTGCTCAGAGAACTCAATCAATTTGGAAGTGTTCGTAATTTAAAAGACAGACGTAAAGATATATTTGAATTAAAAAAACTTAAATAAAACGTTTAAAGACTTATTTAAGTTCAACAGCAACTAATCTTTTTGTATTACGCGATTCTTCTATTCGATTGAAAATCGTTTGGACGATTCGTTTGTATAATTCATCTTTCAAATAATCATCCTCTATTCCAGCATCAATATTGGGATTATCATTGACTTCAATAAGATAAACCTTATCGCCCACTTGCTTAAGATCGACACCATATAAGCCATCCCCCATCAAAGAAGCCGCTTTCAAGGCTACTTTTAATACATTTTCTGGAACCTCCGCAATAGGGATGGTTTCTGAATCGCCTGAACCATCATCCTTTGACGCTTTCCAATTGTATATTTGCCAATGATCCTTTGCCATATAATATTTGCAGGCAAACAAAGGCATATGATCCATAATTCCAATGCGCCAGTCGTATTCAGAATATAAAAATTCCTGGGCAATGATCATTTCCGATTTACAAAACAATTGCTTCACGGATGCAATCATCTCTTCGGCATTATTCACTTTACTAACTCCCAGAGAAAATGCACTATCTGGTTGTTTTAACACCAAGGGATAGGTAAATGATTTTGCATTTGCCTTGGTGAATTTCCCTTTGATTAAGATTTCTGTTCGAGGAGTGGGGATCTTATTTTGCTTCATTCGTTCATTCAAATAGATCTTATTGGCACAACGCAAAATAGACCATGGATCGTCTATCACAACCAAACCTTCGGCATAAGCTCGTCGTGAAAACTGATAGGTATAATCATTGACACTTGTCGTTTCACGAATAAATAGAGCATCGTACTCACAAATATCATGATAATCGTCCTTGGTAATAAAATCAACATAGAACCCAATTTTATTCGCTGCTTCTTTAAACGATTTTAAGGCCAATGGACAGGAAGGCGGATTAGGTTCATTGGGATTTATTAAAATGGCCAAGTCATATTTATAATGCTTCAAACGAGGTTTTTGAAAACGTTTTTTCAAAAAATAAGTCGTTGCAAATGACTGTAGCTGATCATGCTCAACATCTTTAATTTTCTCCAAGCTAAGAGGCGAAATCCTTCGAATCATCCACTTTTCGGTTTTCATAAAACTAACGTCCAAAATAGGCGCTTCAAATAATTGATACAAACGAAAACCCAGTGTTTTAAATGCTGAATCTGTTGTTTGTCCGAAAAATATTTTAAGCGAAAATTCATTCTCCTTAACCTTAGCCAAGGCCATTTGGATCAATTCTTCAATATCGCTAGCGATCGAACGGACAACAGAAATGGTTTTAAAATCACGCATAGTCGTTACACTTGGAATCGCT
>JBFFMB010000028.1:0-9589 GCA_041554455.1 Bacteroidales bacterium | reverse complement strand
TGCTTCTCATTTTACTTCCTGCAACACGTTGGAGAGACTCGCTCATGAGTTTCATTCCAAAAAGGAAAAGTCCTAGAGCTCCAATCAACGTCAGGAACTTACCTGCAATACTAATAGTATCCATTATTTATTTGTATTAGTCAGTCTTTGAATTAGTTAAGTCAGCTAGAATTGCAATCAATTCATTTACAAACCCTAATGTAAAAAAAAGGATAATAATTTTGTTATCAAAATATAGTGCTGTGAAGTAATTAACAAATTGTTGAAAGTTTTAACAATTATACCCAATGCTGGATTTCGACAATGTTTTCCTCGGGATCTTTTGCATAAACAAAAGTGAGTTTACCGACACCAGAAATTTCTTTTTCTACTATTTCGCCCAATTGCGATCCACCCTTTTTTAGTAATTTTTGCAAGATTTCAGCTAAATTATCAACTAAAAATGCGATATGAGAAAACCCACTGGAATTGATTGTTTTTTTTGTTGTTTCTGTATCTGGATATTGAAAGATTTCTAATGTTGGACCAGAATTATCATAGCCTGGTAAGCGTAAATGAATACCTTGAATATGCGTGTTTTTAAGAGCAGTTGCTCGATCAATCCAATCTCCTTTTAAGTCTCGTTCAGGATAAATAGGTTTGCAGTCAAATACATCCTGATAAAATTGGGCTAATTTCTTCCAATCCTGAGCAATGATATTTGTGTGAGCGAATTTTATCATTACTATTTGGTTTTTGATTCTTCTTCGGATGTAAATTCAATGGCTCCAATATCGGGTATGGGTAGTCGGGAGTTGCCTAGTAGATCAAAAGGGATGAGCTGCCCAATTGATGAAGAACCTGCATTGATTAATACGGACTCTTCATGTAATTTGAAAATGCTTAAATCTGTATTTGCAAATATGTTGTTTGGATTAAGAATGCACTGATTAAATGTAGGTGGTGAGCTAATATCCATCTGTGTTTTTAACGAACAATAATTAAAAATCAAAGCAAAATTAGCCGTTGTTGAAGCATCAAAATCGATTTCATCTGTATTCCTTCCATCGATAATGCAATTACCAAAGGACGCATTGAGATTATTATGAAGGGTTTGCGAATCATCCGAAAATGTATTGCTAAAATGAATTGAGGAATTATTACGAAGTGAGTGAGACCAATGATTTGCAAACGTACAATGAACAAAATTAAAACTCCCTCCTAATTGAATATCAAGCAAACGATCGCCACAATTAGCTATCAAACTATTATTAGATTGTATTGAAAAGGCTTGTGATTTTATACCTGATTCGGTCATGTTTCGAATAATTGTGTTTGTGACGACTAAGCGGTTTGATTTTGACAAATCTGTTGTTTGAGCACAAATCCCAAAAATAGCATTCTCAATAATTGCATAATTAATCTCTGTGTTTTGATTGCTTGCTTCCAGCACGATCCCATTCCACTGAGTAGGTAAATCACGATATCCCTCATCTAATCTATCTCCCTTGAGAGTGATTGGTTTGTGAAGTGTTCCGGTCATTTTAATACATCCATCTGGAGCAACCCACATACCCGATTGATTATGGAAATAAATCCTACAGCCTTCGGGAATTCTTAAAATGGCATTGGTGTCAATTTTTGCGGTACCATAAATAACATATGGTTTTGGTGAATCCCATATAACCTCTTGATCTTTCTCAGCAACGATCCTGTATAGTTTTCCGTCAGGCATAACTTGGTTCCCGATGATATAATTTGCATTTTGACCCCAGGCTACTAAATCTATGTTTTGCTCGTTGCCATTTGTGATGAATTCAATTTTATCATTCACAATGAAAGGAGCATCTTCAATCGTAGGATTTATTGTTACTCTGACAAAAATAAACAGGCTATCTTTTGCGGCAAGCTCAACGCTTTCATGAAGCAGACTAGGAGACCCATCCACATTTATTCGATATTGAGAATTCTCTCCACCAAGTAGACGAATGGAGGATATGATTGTTTTTTTGTTGCTTTTATTATAAACCTTTAATTGTTTTGTAATAGATCCAATCGAAGAAAATACAGTATCGAAAACAATTGAATCGTTTGAGAATTCTAGACGTAGATTTGGATCTGTATTAATAGTGTCATTTTTTTTGCACGCAATGAATAATAGACCTATAAAGAAGGAAATGAGAAATAAGTGAGCCGAATGACTAAAAATTGATTTTTTCATCTAGCAAAATTCTGATCTATATAACGATTCTAAAGCTGAAATTATTTCAAGCTTATCAGTAAAAATGTATCAAAATTTAAATTGAAAGATAAGCGTTTTTATTTGATGTTTTTCAATACATCAATAAGTAAATCCCAAAATTTGATAGTACTTTCAATATGTAATCTCTCATCTGGCGAATGCGCTCCTTTAATCGTAGGTCCAAATGATATCATATCCATTTCAGGATAGGTGTCACCAATAAGGCCACATTCTAATCCCGCATGGATAGCTAAAACTTCAGGTTCTGTACCAAATAAGTTTTTATAAGATTTTACAGTGGCAGCTACAATTTTAGAATTTGGATTAGGTTGCCAACCTGGATAACCACCCGTATGTTCAATCCTTGCACCAGCTAATTCAAATACGCTTCTGACCATATTTGCTACGTCATCTTTTGCAGATTCAACAGAGCTTCTTTGGCTAGTTGTAATCTTAAAAAAGGTTTCTTTTGTTTTTATTGCGGCTAAATTGGTTGAGGTTTCAATGAAATCAGGAATCTCAGCTGAAAATGCAATCACTCCATGAGGACAAGCGTATAATGAATTCAAAAGGTTTTTTTGAGATTGCATATCGATCACTTGCTTCGGAGAATCTGTTCTCTTGATACTGAAATCCACCCCTGGATCACTTACTTTATATTCTGATTTTAAGATGCTAAAATAATTAGCAGCAGCTTTTTCAAACTCTTCAATGGTAGTCTCAGGAATTGCAACTATGGCAAAGGCCTCGCGTGCAATTGCATTTCTTAAATTCCCTCCATCAAAATGAGCAAGTCTTAAACTCATTCGTTGAGAATTCTCCCATAAAAATCGATTTAAAATCTTGTTTGCATTCCCTAGTCTCTTATGAATTTCGTCACCGGAGTGTCCACCGAGTAATCCTTTAATCTCAACGGTATAAGCAACTGTATTTTGTGGTGTTTCTTCTAAAGTAAAAGGCAATTCAATATTTGTGTCTTTTCCTCCGGCACAACCAAAAAATAGTTGTCCTTCATCTTCTGAATCAAGATTCAGTAATATTTTGCTTTTAAGTAAATCAGCTTTTAATTCTGTCGCTCCTGTTAATCCCGATTCTTCATCCATAGTGAAAAGGCATTCAAGAGGACCGTGTTCGATATCTGTTGCTTCGAGAATGGCCAATTGCGCAGCAATCCCAATGCCGTCATCAGCGCCAAGAGTTGTTCCTGTTGCTTTTACCCAATCGCCTTCAATGCGGGCTTGAATAGGATCATTATCAAAATCATGAACAATATCGTTGTTTTTTTCGCAAACCATATCCATGTGACTTTGTAAAACTACAGGGGTCGTGTTTTCTTTTCCTTTAGTTGCAGGTTTGCGAATAAGAATGTTCCCTATTTCATCCTGTATAGTTTCCAATTGATGCTTTTCTCCAAAAGTTCTTAGGTATGAAGTGATTTTTTCTTCTTTTTTTGAAGGGCGAGGAATCTTTAAAATTTCTGCGAAATAATACCAGAGTCTGCTTGGCTTAAAATTCAATATTGCGTTATCCATGTGGGGTTTTTGTTTGTTTGAAAAGGATGCAAATTTAATAAAAAACTTATGGAATGCCCTATTTATAGCAAAAAAGAGAAGTTTTTTGCTATAAGTATTTCTGAATCATTTCGTATAAGACATTTACTTTAACTGGTTTTGATAAATAATTGTCGCATCCAGCTTCTAATATTTTTTCACGATCTCCTGCCAAAGCAAAGGCCGTAACAGCAATAATAGGCATCTTTGGGCAAAACTCTTTGATTTTTAATGTAGCTTCATATCCATTGAGTTCGGGCATCTGCATATCCATAAGAATAATATCAATGGCATCGTTTTTTTTACATTCGTCCAGAGCTTCTTGTCCATTTTTGGCCCATATAATCTTGGCTTTTGATTTAGACAAATAGGTTTCTAATAATAGGTAATTTGATTCAACATCTTCGGCAATTAGAATCGTTTTGCCACTGAAATCAATGGAATTATTTATCCGCTCTTTTTTTTCTTCATTGCTTTGAGTTTTTGAAGAGAGGGTTAAAGGAAGCGTAAAGTAAAAGGTAGAGCCAACGTTAATTTTTGACTCAACATTTATAAATCCATTGAGAAGTTTAGCAATATTTTTTGAAATGGCTAAACCAAGACCTGTTCCACCATATTCTCTTGTGTACGAGTCATCTCCTTGACGAAAACGATCAAAAATTACATCAATTTTGTTTTCAGGAATTCCTATCCCATTGTCTTTAACAAAAAACTCAATAAAATTTTGTTGGTCTTTTACAATTAGTTTGTAGCCAAACTCGATTTTCCCTTTTTCTGAATATTTTAAGGAATTTCCTACCAGATTGGAAACTACTTGGTTTACTCTGTTTTGATCGGAAAAAAGAAAAAGATCTTTTTTGGGGTCAGGGATATTCAAAACTAGTTCAATATTGCCCTTATCCTGATTGTTTTTTATTTCAGAATAGGTTTTTAGGATGTCATTTAATAATTCGTTAATCGAAAATTCTGTTGTATGAATATGTAATTGTTCAGCTTCAATTTTGGCAATGTCGATGATATCGTTAATTAAGTTTAGTAAAGAATTGCTATTGTTTTGTATTAGTTTGATAAATTCTGTCCGTTCTTCGTCGCTTAAATCAGACATGCTTAGAAGTTCGGAGAATCCTAAAATTGCATTCATTGGAGTTCGGATTTCATGCGACATATTTGCCAAAAAAGCAGTTTTTAAACGATCGGATTCTTCTGCTTTTTCTTTGGCTTGGCGCAGTTCTTCTTCATCTTTTTTGCGCTGGGTAATATCTCTAATAAAACCAGTTGCATGCCATTTCCCGTTTTTTAAGAATTTTGAAACGGATAATTCCAGTGGAAAAATAGTTCCATCTTTTCTTATTCCTTCCAACGATTGTGTTTTTCCTAAAATGTCACCTTTGCCTGTTTCTCTGAATTTTGAAAACCCTTTGTTTGCTTGATCAATGTATTTACTTGGAGTAAGCAGTTTATGAAGATCCTTTCCAATCACTTCATCAGTTGTGTATTGAAACATATTGTTTGCAGCTTCATTCCAAAATATAATATTTCCTTCATCATTGATAATGATAATTGCTTCACTAGCTGTTTGTGCTAAACTACGGAATTGTTCTTCACTATCATTAATTGCTATGGCTGCTTTTTTCTTGGCAATAGAAGTTCCAATATTTCTTGCTACAAAAGCTAATAGATCAACGTCTTTATCTTTTAAAGCATTTTCATTTTCATAATTTTGTATGGCGACAACTCCAATAATAGAGTCTGAGGAGGTGTCAATTAATGGAGCTCCAATCCATACGGGCGATGCAACACCTATGGATTTTATTTTGCTGCTTTTATTTAGCTCTTTTTCAATTGCATCTGTTATTCTATAGGCTTTCCCTTCTTTCCTCACATAATCCGTAATAGAATTGGTAAGATCCAATTCTTCATCAGGATTGACCATATCAAATTTGTCTTTGTAGAAAGGAAAAGTGTAGGTGTTTTTGTCTCGGTTATAAAGAGCGATATAGAAATTAGTGTTGTCAATAATTTTGCCTAATTCAGTATGAATTTTTTTTGAAAGAATTTCAAGTGATTCTGAACTTTCTGCTGCTTCGGATATTTTAAATAGAACTTCTTGTTTGAGTTCTGCATTTTTTCGGTCATTAATATCTCTCCAGATTGTATATAATCCATTTTTCCCTAGGGATGGAATATGTGTCAAGGATACGTCAACCCATTTTTCTTTTTTGTCTTTCGTTAAATGAACCCATTCAAAATTAAGTTTCCCTTCTTTAAGGGTTAAATCCATTAACTCTTTCGCTTTATCTTTTGATTTTTTACCGTCATATTGAAATTCTGGAGATAAGTCATTGGGGTTTTTATTAAGAATTTGTTGTTTGTTGTCGTAGTTTAGAAACTTCACTGCAGCCTCATTGCAATCAACAAATTTAAAATCATTAATGATTAATGTTGGATCTGTAGAGTCTTCAAATAAACGTCTGTATCTTTCCTCACTTTCAATCAGCTTTGTTTTGGTCAATTCCTGCTCTTTATTAATTTCGCTTCTTTTGAGGGCTCCATTAATAGCATATATTAGTCTTGGAAGGTGTTCTTTGGTTACATAATCAACTGCACCTGCTTTAATGCAGTCTACAGCTACTTCTTCGTTAATTGAACCTGTAACAATGATGAATGGGGTATGTGGCGATACTTTTAACGTATGTATCAGAGCGGACATTCCATCATATTGTGGTAAATTGAAATCGGATAGAATAATATCTGGTTTGAATGTTTTTAGTAAATATTTAAAACTTTTTTCGTCAGAACTAAGTTTAGTAATATAGTCGAAATCTAATTTTTTTAGTTCAAGAATGATTAATTCATAATCGTACTTAACATCTTCGAGTAATAGTATTTTTAGTTGTTTATCCATGTAAGTTATCTTAGAAATAGGCGTTCTTACAAAAGTAGTTGCCCCGACCTTCAGTTTCAATTATATAAAATTACTCATTTTTGTATAAAGTTCAAGTGATTTTATTGGTTTTGAAATGTAATCATCACAACCCACTTCAATTATTTTATTTTTGTCTCCTTGAAGTGCAAATGCAGTGACAGCAATCAAAGGAATAGATTTGTTAAATTCTCTGATTTTTTTAGTCGCTTCAAAGCCATTTAGAATAGGCATTTGCATATCCATTAATACAATATCAATGTTTTTGTTTGTTTCAATTTCATCAATGGCTTCCTGTCCATTTTTTGCCCATATAATCGATATGGATGTTCGTTTTAGAAGTGTTTCTAGCAAGTAAAAGTTTGATTCAACGTCTTCTGTAATTAAAACGGTTTTCCCTTCCCAATGAATGTCTTTGATATTAATTTCGCTTGGTTCAGCTTTTGATGTAAGGTTCTTTACCTCCGTAAAGGGCAGTGAAAAATAAAAGACTGATCCCTTTCCAATTGTAGATACGGCATTGATATCTCCCCCTAATAGCTTGGCAATATTTTTTGAAATGGCTAATCCAAGACCAGTTCCGCCAAATATACGCGTATGTGAATCATCAGCCTGACGGAAACGATCAAAAATAATATTCATCCTATTTAAGGGAATCCCTATCCCAGTATCTTCTACATAAAATTGAATTTTTCTTTGAGCATTTTTTGCACTGAGATCTTGAATGATTTTAAATCCAAATTTAACTTTACCTGTTTCGGTGTATTTAATCGCATTTCCTATTAAGTTTGATAATACTTGTTTTATTCGATGCGGGTCAGATTTTATATAAATGCCATGATCCAATAAAGGTTGGGCATATTCTAGACTTACTTTTTCGCCATTTTGTTTTGAATTAATTTCCTGATAAGTAGCATTTAATTCTTTAAGAATTTCAACTAAGTCAAAATCATTAACACTAATTTTTAATTGCCCAGCTTCAATTTTTGCAATATCAATAATATCGTCAATAAGATTCAGGAGGTTGTTGCTATTATTGTTGATGAGTTTAACGAATTCATTTCGCTCATTATCGCTAAGTGTTTCATCAGCTAATAGTCCTGAAAATCCCATAATAGCATTCATGGGGGTTCTAATTTCATGCGACATATTTGCTAGAAATGAAGTTTTAAGTTTATCCGATTCTTCTGCTTTTTCTTTAGCCTGAATGAGTTCCTCTTCTATCTTTTTTCGAGTAGTGATATCTTCTTTGATAGCCAGAAAATGTGTTATGATTCCGTTATGATCTTTAATAGGAGAGATTACGGCAGATTCCCAATAATATTCTCCATTTTTTTTCTTGTTTAATAACTCACCTTTCCATTCTTTTCCATCAGTGATGGTTCGCCACATCGCTTTATAGGTCTCGTCAGGAGTGTATCCTGATTTCAATATCCGTGGGTTTTTCCCTTTTATCTCATCTAGTGTGTAACCTGAGAGCCGAATGAATTTGGGGTTTATATACTCAATACGTCCTTTTAGATCGGTAATCAAAACAGAGGCTGGGCTTTGTTCAACAGATCGGCTAAGTTTACGCAACAAATCTTCAGATTCTTTTTGTTTGGTAATATCTCTTAGAGCTCCTTGAATAGCAACCTGTCCTTTTAAGAAAATTTGTCCGCCAAGTGTTTCAACTAAAAATTTTGTGCCATCTTTTTTTATTCCATTAAATTCATAATGGGCAATTTTCTCAATCCCTTCTTCTCGTATTTTAATTTTATTTTTTACGAGTTCTATACTGTCAGGATGTATAAATTTTGTAATTTCAAATCCAATTATTTCTTCAGCCTTTTCATAGCCAAATATATGAGCCATCCTATCATTGCAGTAATGCATTTTTCCGTCCATTAATATATACAGCCCCTCTAAGCTGTTTTCTAAAAAATTTCGGTGTTCTTCTTCGCTCTCTCTTAATTGATCTTCAACATTTTTACGCTCGGAAATATCCGTAATAAATCCTTCAATATTTTGCAACTTCCCTTTGTGATCATAGACCCCAATCCCTTGTTCCCAGACCCATTTTATTTGTCCTGATTTAGTTATTAAGCGATATTGGATTTTGAAGGTTTCTTTTTTCTTAAGAGCAATTTGGATGCTATCCCAAATTGTTTTTTTATCGTCAGGATGAATGATGTCAGCATATGCGATTTTATTATTATTTAGTAAATCACCTTGTTCATAGCCGGTGAGTTTCAAACATCCACTGCTAATAAAAAGCATAGTCCAGTTTGGGTCGTTCAAGCAGATATATGCTATCCCTGGTAAGTTTGAAATAAGGGTCGCAAATTTTCGTTCACTCTCAGATAAAGCTAGTTCAACTTTTTCTTGGGATCTAACTTTAAATGATAAATAGATTAAGCCAATTACAATAATAACAATGAAAATAAGGGTAACTATAAAAAGCGTTTGGATTGATCTTTTTTGTCTTTCTTTGGATGAATTAAATGTATTAGAAGCTGCCTTATTGAAAAGTGCACTTGTAAAGTCAACCTGATTCATAAGTGAATCGATCAATACCTTTTCTTCGGTTTTTGCAAGTTTAATGGCTTCTAAATTGTTTTTCTGAAGGTTTAATTTAATTATTTTATCTCTAATGGGTTTCCAGTGTTTATATATATTCTGCGCTTTTTGTAATTCCTCAATAGCTCCAAAATTTGCATTAAGAAGGGTGTCAAATAATTGAAAAATAGCATGTTCTGTTTTTTTAATTTTATTCTTTTCAGTATATATTATTGCAGTGTCATTTTCAATCAATAAATCTTTCATGCAAATGCGCATTGATATAATATTGGATTTTATTTCACGAACCGCTTTGCTTTTTTGATATGTGAAGTCAAATATTTCTTCTGATTTCTT
>JBFFMB010000027.1:0-9639 GCA_041554455.1 Bacteroidales bacterium | reverse complement strand
TGTGGTTTCCCATCCTGGGACATTATCTTGATGAATAATTGTATAACCACTATTAATTGCAGGGAGTTCACCCCCTGAATTTACCATAGGATTCGCACAACTAGTACAACTTTCTACAGCCATTTTTAATTTAGCAGATTCACTAAGAGTTGAACCAAGAAGCATTTCCATTTGATCAGTAGAGGTGATTAACATCTCATCTCCAGTCACAGGAAATTGCACATAATATTGCGCATTTTGAGGTAATTCAATGTTGAAACGAGCTATCGTATCTTGAACAACTGATCGCTTAACTACTGTTCCATAACTATTTATAATATTGATGATTTCTTTATCCGTAGAAACATTATTAGGATTTGTAAGATTAACCACAATCTCACCTTTGATACTCGATGACCAATCGAAATTAATATCGACGACCAATTCTTCCATGGTTTTAGTTGGATCTGGAGTGATTGTTTCATTAACCTTTGAGCAAGAAATGAGCAAAGTAAGCAGCAAAAAGACGAGTAAAATGTTATTTGTTTTCATACGATTTCAATTAATCCTTAATAATAGCCTATTATATGAGCAAAGGTAATGCCAATGGAAAGGAATTCAATTAAGCAGCTGGTCTTGTATTAACTATGTATTGTGGACAACTCAAAGACTATCCCATTATGGGACAACATCCTGTTTTGGGCTTTTGGGACTATAAGCTCCTATAAAAATCAAGTAAGTCGGCTTTAACCTCCTTACCCAATGCATGCCATCTGACATCCTGAATAGCTCCTTCAAGCGCATACAACATATTAATACAGACATCGTCAGGAAAGATCGTTTGAATTTTTAGAAAGGCATTTTTACTTCCTATAAACTTAAGTTCATCGGGAGATGAAATTTCAGCAAGAGCCAGCTTTTTGGCTAAACTTTTGCCGATATTGGGCATTGAAGATAATGAAGACACATTAAAAAATTTAATTTACAGTTCACTCCTATCAACAATCACACAGAACGACGATAAAATTTGATAAGATCAGCTCTCACCTCTTTTTCTAATTGGCACCACGACTCCCCTCTTACAGCGCCCTCAAGCGAATATAATAAGTTGAGGCAGGCATCTTGGGGAAAAATCAAAGACATACGAAAATAAGCCTCTTTACTACCCACCCAGGATAAATCTTCAGGGGATGTAATACCAAGTATAATCAGCTTCTCTTCCAGCCTTTTTTCGATGTTAGGCATTTGCGATAAATCTTTCATTTTAATTAGGTTTTATAAAGCTTTAAGCTCTAAAACTATGCCGTATTACGCAACACATTCAAAATGTGCATATTTACATTTCATACAGTGAGATATTAATACTAAAATGTACACAGATGAACAGACAATTGTTCGCGTTTGGACAATCATTTATTCATGTCTTAATGCATCTACTGGATTTTTTAAAGTAGATCTATAGGCTTGAAAAGCGACAGTAGTTGCAGCAATAATAGTTGCAAATAATCCTGAAATAATAAAAACACCAAGACTAAGTTGAATTCTATAGGCAAAGCCGTCCAGCCAATTCTGCATTATGTACCACGAAATTGGTATAGCTATAACTGCAGCCAATACGACCCACTTACAAAAATCAATTACAAACGAAGTTAATAAAGCTTGAACTGAAGCTCCCAAAACTTTTCTCACACCCACTTCCTTTGTTCTTTGTTCAGAAATAAAGGCTGACAAACCATATAATCCAAGTAGGGCAATACTTATAGCAAGAATCGTAAAATATTTTAAGATTATCGAAAGACGCGTTTCAAAGCGATACATCTGATCATAATCTTCATTCATAAAATGATAATCGAATGGCTGGTTAGAAGAATAATTCGCAACTTTCTCTTCAATAAATCCTAGGCTTGATTGAATCTCATCTGGCTTTATCCGAATCACCGCATATCGGTATAAGCCATCGTTTCTTATCTTTAAAGCTATAGGTTGAATTTTCATCGTTAGTGGCATAAAATTGTAGTTTTTTACTACGCCCAAAATCTTGCCATCACCCCATAAACTAACATTCGTACCAACCGGATTTTTTAATTTCAACTGTTTTACCGCTTCCTCATTGATAATAACTCCTGCTGAATCCGAACTTGATCCTTTTACAAAATCGCGACCTTCAATAATTTTCAATCCAAACGTCTTGATATATTCAGGATCAACAACACTTATATTCAACACCAAGCTGAAGCCTTCTTCCATTTCATCCCAGCTAATATTTGTTGACAATTTATTGTAAGAAGGCATCTGATACGTCTTGGTAACCGCTTCGATATTTGGATTGGCAGCAAGCTCATGCCTGAAACTCTCGAATTTTTCCTTTAAGGTTTCATCCATCTCAACATATACAATATTATCTGTAGCCATTCCTAAATCACGTTCGTTCATAAACGTTAACTGTTTATACACAGTAATACTACCACTAATCAAAATAATGGTTATCGCAAATTGGAGTACGACAAGAGCAATCCGAATTCGTGCTTTCCCTTTTCCTGAGTCTTTAACTCCTTTTAAGGCATGCAAGGGATTCATCGAGGATAAAATAAAGGCCGGATAAAAACCAGAAAGTAAAGTTGTTGTAATTAAGATTAGGATAAGGATGAATAAAAATTCGGCATTAAAATAGGTAATGGATATTCCTTTTCCGGTAAGCTCATTAAAAAAAGGTCTAAACAATTCAACCATCGACATTGAGATAAGCATCGCAATACAAACCATGATAAATGTTTCGCTCAACACTAGTCTTATTAGCTGCATTCGATTGGCGCCAATAGATTTACGTATTCCAATTTCCCGGCTTCTTTTTATAGCTCGAACGGTTGAAAGGTTCATGAAATTTATACAAGCCAGCAGAATAATTACAATTCCGATGATTATGAAAATCCGTACATATTTTATTCGACCTTCACTCCCATCCATATTATAAAAATGAAGATCTTCCAGACTTTGAAGTTTTAAAACATATTCTTCACCATCGACAAATTCTGCCAACAAGCCTTTCATTTTCTCTTTTAAAGAATTAATAGCCTTATCAGATTTTAGATATAAAAACGTTTGCCAACTAAAAGAGCCCCAATCCTCGGTCGAGAACCCAATTTCTTTTAGATATGTAAACGGAACAATCAAATCAAACATCAACGAACTGTTCAGGGGAAAATCTTTAAAAACACCGGCTATTTTAAAATTATCAACATCGTCTGATTGAATGGTTTTACCTATTGGATTTACATCACCAAACAACTTTTGAGAAGTCGATTGTGATATTATAATACTACTAGGCTCACTCAAAGCCGTTTTAGCGTCACCATAAATAAAATCAAAATCCAATACATCTAATATTTCTTTATCCGCATAATAAAAATGCCTGAGCATAAACGTTTTTTCCTTGTATACTAACTTACCAGCACCAAAAGATGTAAAACGAAACATGGTTTCCACCTCTGGAAATCGTTCTTTCAAAATGTTACCTAAAGGAGCAGGACAGTTTGAAAAATGCATACTCTCGCCCACACTAAATGATTCGTGAATCATTCTATAGGTATTTTTATATTTAGAGTGAAATTTATCGAAGGACATTTCATCTACTACCCATAATAAGTTAAACATCCCTATAGTTAAACCCAAAGACAATCCGATCACATTAACAATTGAAAATGTTTTATGGCGAATAAGGTTTCTAAATGCTGTTTTAATATAGTTTTTTATCATAAAAAAATATCTTATTCGTATCTTAATGATTCTATTGGATTTTTTCGTCCTGCTTTTGCCACTTGAATACCAACAGTTAACAGAGCAATCAACATCGCCAACGTTCCTGCTAAAACAAAAACCCACCATGATAATTCAATGCGATAAGCAAAGTTCTTTAGCCAATTATCCATGACAAGCCATGCAATAGGCCATGCAATAATATTGGCAATGAGCACCCAAATCGCAAACGATTTAGACAGTTTATAAACGATCCCTTTTGTATCAGCGCCAAAGACTTTCCGAACACCAATTTCTTTTTTCTTTTGATCGGCGGTATAGGCTGCCAAACCAAATAATCCAAGACAGGAAATGATGATTGCTATGAATGAAAACAAAGCCGAAAGTCTGCCAACATTCTGTTCTGCCTGATATGTTTGATTGATTCCTTGATCTAAAAACACATAATTAAATTGAAACTTAGGGGCAAATTCTTTATATATGCTCTCAATATGTTTAATCGTAGACTCTGTTTGGTCTTCTTTAATCCTAACTAAAACCAATCCGCACCAATCTGGATAAATGATGAACATAACAGGCTCAATCTCTTCTGTTAATGGTCGTGAATGAAAATCCTTAACGACACCAACAATTTTTCCAGGATTGTCATCATCTACCGAAAAACTTCTTCCAATCGGATTTTCATAGCCCATCAGTTTAATGGCCTTTTGGTTAAAAATAACATTGGCTGAATCCCTTCCATATTCTCTCGAAAAAGGGCGACCTTCAACAATCTCCATTTTCATGGTTTCAAAATAGTCATAGTCGATAGTAGCCGCTCCAAAAGTTGAACCTTTATCTTGTTTCATATCTTCCCAAGTCACATTTCTAAAAATATTATCAATATTATTAGGAGGCTCAGTTGCTCTAGTGACATTCACAACTCCATTAATTTTCAATAATTCATTTTTAAAGGCCTGAAAACTTGATCTAATTTTACCGTCAGCATTAAACCTAATTACATTTTTTTTATCGAAACCAAGATCTTTATGTTGAACACTTCTGATCTGAAAAAAAATAAAAAAGGTAGATATTATTAAAAACACTGATATTGAAAATTGAATAATCACTAGAACTTTTCTGAATAAAACGCCCTTAGTACCTAAATGGATAGCATTTTTAACAGCAAGTACAGGTTTATAGGAAGACATCACAAAAGCAGGGTAACTACCCGATAACAAACCAGTAAATAAGATCAGTATAAATAAATTGATATACACACTTATATCTGAGTAATCAATAAATATCTGTTTACTTGTTAGCTGATTAAATACGGGCCTGAATAATTCAACGATCATCATTGCCAAAAAAGCAGATATTAAAACATACAAAATTGATTCGACTAAAAACTGAATTATTAACAGTGTCCGACTGCTGCCAACAACCTTTCTTAATCCTATTTCTTTACTTCTTCGAGTAGCTCGAGCCGTTGATAAATTCATGAAGTTAATACAGGCAATAAGGATGATGAAAATGGCAATGGCTATAAATAACTGAACATATTGTATCCGTTGATTTTTGCCATCAATAGTATACAATCTTTGTTTGTCTAGAGATAAGGTCTTAATAGCTATTTTTTCTTCTGTTATTTGGGATTGGATCAAGTCGCTCATTTTTTTATCCAATGCCAACATGTCTGCATCGGGATTAACCAAAATCATTGTTCTATAGCGATGATTTCCCCAGTCATTTCGATTGTTATCATTCTCTACTAAGAAATCAAAACGACCTATTAATTCAAATTGAATAGTTGAGTTTTCAGGAGGATTATTAAAAACTCCAGTAACAATTAGATTATTCCTCCCATTAACTTTCAATACTTTCCCAATTGGATTTTCATCTTTAAAATACCTGTCTACCACTTTTTGAGCAACAATAATTGAATGTGGTTCTGAAAACACCGTTTTGGGATCGCCCATGATAAACTTCAAATCAAACATCTTAATATAGCCTGAATCGGAGGCACACATTCGCTGATTTGTAAAAGTTTGATCTTTATACTCTACAGTAGCCACCATTCTTCTAATACGAATGGCGCTTTCAATTTCCACAAAATCATTTTGTAATCTTGGAGCTAAAGGAAGAGGGGTCGCAGGATTGTATTGAGACTGACCAGCAACTACATATTCCTTATTGACTATATGGATACGATTCGCTTTACTATATGATTTTTCATAACTCAACTCATCAACAATCCACATATAAATGATTATGAAACTGGCCATTCCTATGGTTAAACCTAGAATGTTCAGCAATGAAAACCCCAGTTGTCTTCTAAAATTTCGAATGGTTATTTTAATTAGATTTTTAATCATGTTATTGTATATTTATTCGTACCTCAATGAATCAATTGGGTTTGCTTTCGCTGCTTTTAAGGTTTGATAGCTTACTGTTATCCATGCAATAAGAAATGAAATCAATGCTGCTAGCGCAAAATACCACCAAAGAATTTGGCCTCTTTCTTCAAAATTATTCAACCAATTATCAAAGAAATACCAGGCTAATGGCCAGGCTAGTAGGTTTGCAATAACGACCCATTTGAAAAAGCTTTTTGATAACAATAAGCTTATGGTCAATACAGAAGCTCCAAATGTTTTTCGGATACCAATTTCTTTCGTTTTTTGCTGAGCCATAAAAGAAGCCAATCCAAGCAAGCCTAAACAAGCAATAAATATGGCCAAAAAGGAGAATGCCAAAAACAGTTTTTTAGTTTGCATCTCATTATTATAGAGTGACTCATACTGTTTATCTAAAAACGTATAATCAATGGGGATGCCTGGTGAATAAGTGTCCCAAACAGTTGTCAAGCTTTGAATCATCTGACTATAATCACCAGGACTAACTCTTACAGTAATAAAGCTAGGATTTCTATTGGGCGTATTCATATTCAGAATGGCCATGGGATGAACTTTTTGATGTTTGGATTCATAACGTATATTTTTAACAACACCAATCACTTGTAATTTATAATCTCCATAGAAATGTATTTTGGTGTTTAAGATCTCATCATAACCAATTAATTTTGCAGCTTCCTCATTTAAAATAATGGCCATAGTATCAGTTCCGAATTCTTTAGAAAAATACCTTCCCTTATCCATTTCGAACTTTAAAACATCGAATAAATCCTCGTCTCCATAAAAAACATTTAAGGTAAACCCATCTTCTCTACCTTCGGCCCTGCAACCCCAGTTAGTTAATTCTATACCTGGCAAACGACTTGAAAGACAAACATTCTTTACAAATGGAAGACTTTTTATTTCATTTTTGATTACTTGAACAGAAGCTTGCACTGCACCAGCATTTTTTATTACAATGACGTTCTCTTTATCAAAACCTAAATTTTTATTTTGTAATAAATTTAATTGAGAAGAAATCACAAAGGTTCCAATGATTAAAACTACTGAAATTCCAAACTGAAAAATCACCAATGAATTCCGAAGCCATGAAGTTTTTCCTTTACTATTCTTGGCCCCTTTTAACACATAAATTGGTTTGAATGAAGACATAAGAAATGCAGGGTAAGCCCCAGATAATACACCAACACTTAAGCCTAATAGTAACAATAAGGGTATGGCAAAAACACTACTAAAATAAGGCACTTGAAGCCTAATTCCAGTAAAGGTCGGTAAATAGATCAATGTCAATTCTACCAATGACAGCGCTATTAACAGGGCAATAAAACTAACGATTACCGACTCTCCAATAAATTGCTTTATAAGTTCAGATTTACTTGATCCAACGACCTTTTTAACGCCAACTTCTTTGGCTCTTTTTTCTGTTTTGGCTGTTGATAAATTGATGAAATTAATACAAGCAATGAGAAGAATAAAAATCGATACTATTAGAAAAATATAAACATATTCCTTTTTCCCATTGGCCTCAAATTCGCCTCTTAAATTTGAATTCAAATGAATAGATTTAAGCGATTGAAGATAGAGTTCCCATTTATTTCCGCTTGCAGATAACTCACTGTAACGTCCCTTATATAAATACTTATCAACAAAGGCAGGGAATCGACTTTCTACTTTTTTATAGTCTGCATTTTCATTAAGTAATAGATAGGTTAAAAAATTATTAGACCACCACGAAGGATTATTATAAAAGCCATCAAAACTTATTATAGAAACAGCCACTTTAAAATGAAAATGCGAGTTTTGTGGCATATCCTCCACAACAGCGACAATTCTATAACTTGAGCTGTCGGCTGTAATAACTTGATTAATCGGATCACCCTCACCAAAGAATTTTTTTGCTGTACTTTCAGTTATTACAGCAGTATTGGCTTGACTCAATAACCTATCTTTTTGGCCTCTGACAACCGGAATCGTAAAAACATCAAAAAAAGTTGAATCGGTAATAAACACTTCTTTTTCAATAAACGAATTTTCACCAAATTTGAACTGAAAATCCCAACTAGCAATTCGAGCAATTTTTTCAATTTCAGGAAATTCATCATATAAAGGCTGAACATAAGCAGCGGCTGTATAAGTCTGATAGATTTCAGTTGTTCCTGATAAGGCCTCCACCGCAATCCGATGAATACGATCAGAGTTTTCGTGAAAACGATCATAGCTTAACTCATTAAGCACATATAGAAAGCCAATAATACTTACTGCTATTCCAATGGCTAAACCCATCACATTGATAATGGAGAAACCTTTATTACGAACAAATTGCCTGATGGCTATTTTAAAATAATTTTTAAACATATTACTCAAATTTCATTGATATAGCCAAAGTTCGTGCCACCGAAAATATGCTCCTGGTTTTCTGTTGTTTACAAATTTTTAATTGCATTCTTTATCCATTTTAATGTCTGTTTTTAGTACACCTTAGTGTCTGTTAACAGAACATTTTATATCTTTATCCAAAATCAATTCAATGGATAGAACAGAAGCGAACATATTAATTATTGATGATGACTTGGATGTTTTAGTATCTGCCCAGATGTTTTTAAAACAACTATTCAGTTTGGTAAAGGTGGAACAACGTCCAGAAAAAATACCAGAATTACTAAATACCATTGAATTTGATGTCATCCTTTTAGATATGAATTTTTCGAAAGGGAAAAACGATGGAGAAGAAGGAATTCATTGGATGAATAAAATCTTAGAAATACATCCTGATGCTATAGTCATTTTTATTACAGCCTATGGGGGAGTGGATCTTGCTGTTCAATCTGTAAAATCAGGGGCCTTTGATTTTATTGTTAAACCATGGAAAAATGACAAGCTGCTAAGCATCATATTTTCTGCACTACAACTACGAAAATCAAGATTAGAGCTCACTAAACTGAGATCAACACAAGAAAGCATTACCCAAGATATAAATCAGCATTTTGAAAATTTTATCGGTGAATCTTTAGCTATAAAACGGGTTTTTAATTTAATTAACAAAGTTGCCAAAACGGATGCTGACATATTGATCATGGGTGAAAATGGAACCGGAAAAGAGCTGGTTGCCCGCGAAATCCACAAACAGTCTCTTCGTTCAAAAGAAGCCTTTATTAATGTTGATTTAGGAGCCATCCATGAAAATCTTTTTGAGAGTGAATTATTCGGTCACATTAAAGGTTCTTTCACTGATGCCAGTAGTGATAAAGCTGGACGCATTGAGATAGCCAATAAAGGGACCCTTTTCCTAGATGAAATTGGTAATCTCTCGCTCCCTCTCCAATCGAAATTACTCAGTGTTTTACAAAATCGTAAAGTTTGTCGAATGGGGAGTAATAAGGAAATTCCAATAAACTTCCGATTGGTATGCGCTACCAATATGCCGCTTTATGAAATGGTAAAAGAAGGAACATTCCGTGAAGATTTATTATATCGAATAAATATGGTAGAAATAACGGTTCCTCCTCTTCGTGAT
>JBFFMB010000026.1:0-9662 GCA_041554455.1 Bacteroidales bacterium | reverse complement strand
TAAAAAAATTCTGTTTTTCCCAACATCTTATAAACGTCTTTACGAGATTGAGAGTACCGACAGTACTAGTTTGCAATTGCGTACAGAGGTTTTGGATCGTATCGGAAACTCTAGTCGAAAAACCGCTATTATAAGTTATCCCGAGGCTCTGTCGGAAAAAGTGGTGACTAAAAAATATCTCACAAAAAACACTCTGAAAATCAAAATTGGAGAACAAATTTCGATTGATTTTACCATTGATATTTTTATGGAATATGATTTTGAGCGGGTAGATTTTGTGATTGAACCCGGTCAATTTGCTGTTCGTGGAGGCCTCATTGACGTATTCTCTTATTCTGATGATAATCCGTATCGGATTGAGTTTTTTGGCGATGAAGTAGAGTCTATCCGAACATTTGATCCGGTAACTCAATTGTCGCTTGAAAAATTAACACGCATTTCCATCGTTCCCAATGTGCAGGATCGAATGATTACTGAGAAACGGGAATCCTTTCTGGATTATTTACCAAAGAATAGTAATGTATGGATCGAAAATGTAATCTTTACGGCTGAACGTTTGGATCAAGAATATGCTAAAGCGGAAGAAACCTTTTCAGATTTAGGGTCTGAAATCAGCCATTTACAACCCGATGAGCTTTTTATCCAATCGAAAAGTTTCTATACAAGTCTGCTAAGTTTTAATACGCTGGAATATGGAAGCCAGGTGTTTTTTAAGGAAGCACAAGTTTTCGAATTTAAAATTCGTCCACAACCTTCTTTCAATAAAAATTTTGATCTGCTGATCACTGAATTTCAAAGCAATGCTAAGGCTGGTGTTCAAAACATTATTCTTTCGGATAATCCCCGCCAAATTGATCGCCTGTATACCATTTTTGAAGATATTCAAGCTACTCAACCTGATGAGGATAAAATTGAATTCCAATCGGTCATCCTTTCTCTCCATGAAGGATTTGTGGATCAGGATTTAAAACTGGCTTGTTTTACCGATCATCAATTATTTGAACGCTATCATAAATTCCATCTAAAATCAGGATATAAAAGTAAGGAAGCTTTAACCCTAAAGGATTTGTATGATCTTCAACCGGGTGATTTTGTGACTCATGTTGATCATGGAATTGGACGTTTTGATGGATTGGAAAAAATTGAAAATAACGGAAGGGAACAGGAAGCCATTCGCTTGATCTATAAAAATAATGACTTGCTATACATTAGCATTCACTCGCTACATCGCATTGCAAAATTTTCGGGAAAAGATGGAACGGTGCCTGTTTTAAATAAATTGGGAACCAATGCCTGGAGTAAACTCAAAAGTAAAACCAAGCAACGGGTTAAGGATATTGCAAAGGATTTAATAAAATTGTATGCGGAGCGAAGATCGCAAAAAGGATTCAGCTTTTTTCCGGATACTTATCTTCAGCATGAGCTGGAGGCTTCATTTATTTATGAAGATACGCCCGATCAGCTAAAATCAACTGCCGATGTTAAAGGCGATATGGAAAAAGATTATCCCATGGATCGGTTGGTATGCGGTGATGTTGGTTTCGGGAAAACAGAAATTGCGATACGTGCTGCTTTTAAGGCTGTTGCCGACAGCAAACAAGTGGCTATCTTAGTGCCTACAACCATTTTGGCTCTGCAGCATTATAAAACATTTTCGGCTCGATTGAAGGATTTCCCATGTCGGGTAGATTATATTAATCGTTTTAAAAACACGAAACAACAAAAAGAAACCTTGAAGGATTTAAAAGAGGGCAAGGTTGATATTTTAGTTGGGACACATCGTTTGGTGAGCAAGGATGTTGAATTCAAAGATTTGGGCTTGTTGATCATTGATGAAGAACAAAAGTTTGGGGTTTCGACCAAAGAAAAACTGAAGCAATTTAAAGTGAACGTAGATACCTTGACGTTGACGGCAACTCCTATTCCTAGGACATTGCAATTTTCGATGATGGGGGCACGAGATCTTTCAATTATTAATACCCCACCGGCTAATCGTCATCCGGTTCAAACTGAGATTCGGATGTTTTCGGAAGAAGTTATTCGTAATGGCATCAATTATGAAATTTCCCGTGGAGGTCAGGTTTTCTTTGTCCATAATCGAGTCCAAAATATCATGGATGTGAAAGGCATGATTGAAAAGTTTTGCCCCGGAGTGAGTGTTGGTGTTGCTCACGGACAAATGGATGGGAAAAAGTTGGAGAATGTCATGCTGGATTTTGTCAATGGAGCTTTCGACGTTTTATTGGCCACTACCATTATTGAATCGGGTTTGGATATCCCTAATGCCAATACTATGTTTATCAACGAAGCTCAAAATTATGGTCTGAGTGATTTGCATCAGCTTCGTGGTAGGGTAGGGCGAACCAATAAAAAAGCATTCTGTTATTTGATGTCTCCACCTTTGTCAACTCTTTCAGATGAGGCCCGAAAGCGATTAAAGGCGATCGAAGAATTTGCTGACTTGGGCAGTGGCTTTAATATCGCTATGCGCGATTTGGATATTCGTGGAGCTGGAAATATTTTGGGTGGCGAACAGAGTGGCTTTATTTCGGAAATCGGGTTTGAAATGTACAATCAGATTTTAGATGAAGCCTTAACCGAACTTCGTGAAACCGAATTTAAGGATTTGTATAAAGATGAAATAAAGACCGAATTTGTAAAGGATTGTCAAATTGAAACAGATTTAGAACTCTTAATTCCGGATAGTTATATTGTTCAAATTGCCGAACGTCTAAGCTTGTACAAGGATTTGGACACTACTCAGACAGAAGAAGATTTGGATGCTTTTCGAGAAAAGCTGCTCGATCGTTTTGGACCGATCCCTAAACAAACACAGGAGCTAATCAATACTATTCGCTTGCGTTGGTTGGCTAAAAAAATTGGTTTCGAGAAACTCGTTCTGAAAAACAAACGCATGACTGGGCACTTTGTAAGTAATCAGGAATCGCCTTATTATCAATCTGAAATTTTTGGAAAAGTATTAAAGTTTGTACAACAAAATCCAACTTCTTGCCGAATGCGCGAAAAAAACAATAGACTGACTTTGTCATTCGAAGGGGTGGTTAAAATAGATCAAGCTATTGAAAAGTTAAACCCAATTATTAATACTCCTGATAATCAGTTAGCTTAAGGCTTGATTCTTCAAATTTTGGAATTGTTAAAAAAGTACAAAATATTTTTTTCTTACATTTCATTCACTTAATTTCGTAAGCTAAATTTAAAAATGTGTCAGACAGCATTGTAATCATTCCTACCTATAACGAAAAGGAAAATATTGAGAAGATTATCCGCAAGGTTTTTTCGCTCGAGAAAGAATTTCATATTCTAATTGTAGAAGATAACTCACCTGATGGAACAGCCCTTATTGTCAAATCTTTGATGAAGGAATTCCCAGATCGATTATTTATTGAAGAACGTAAAGGGAAATTGGGACTGGGAACGGCCTATATTCATGGCTTCAAATGGAGTTTGAACAAAGGATATGATTTCACCTTTGAGATGGATGCTGATTTTTCACATAATCCGGATGATTTGATTCGCTTGTACAATGCGCTTGCTGTAGATGGAGCAGATATGAGTATCGGTTCTCGCTATATTTCGGGTGTCAATGTTGTAAACTGGCCAATGGGTCGCGTATTGATGTCTTATTTTGCCTCCTCTTATGTCCGTTTTATTACACGTATGAAAATACAAGATACTACAGCAGGATTTAAGTGTTATAGCCGAAAGGTTTTGGAAACTATACGATTAGATAAAATAAAATTTGTAGGCTATGCTTTCCAAATTGAAATGAAATATGTGACTTGGAAATTGGGTTTTAAGATTACTGAAGTTCCGGTTATTTTTACTGATCGTACAGAAGGAACCTCAAAAATGGATACCAGCATTTTTAAAGAAGCCATTCTAGGAGTGATTGATTTACGTATTCGAGGGATGTTTAATCGCATAAAAAGAACTAAATGATTTTATATATTTATTTATAAAAATTAAATACTTTTCATATGAATCATAAAACAAATGTCATTATTATCATAGTTCTTGGAATTTTAATAACATCATTTGGATATGTCATAGACACAGACCCTGTTTACCCCAATATCTGGCATTCGATAATAGAGTTCGTTATATTATCTATGTTTATATCGGGTGTATTAGCCACTCCTTATGTGATTTTTTGGATGATACGATCAAAATTGGCTAAGAAGAGTTAGACATCCTTCTGTAAATTTCGTAACTTGTTTTTAAATTATGTGGGCATTTTTGTTTTTTCTAAGATAAGGCTGTTCAAAAATTTGTATTAAAATTAATAGCAATAATTTTAATAGTGTTTTTTAAATTTATAGATAATGAAAAAATATCAAATTATAAATGCCCAAATTGTCAATGAAGGAGAAGTCTTTAGTGGTTGTGTGTTAATTGATAACGGAATAATTTCTCATGTTGAACGGGTTGATTTTTGTGATACAAACATGTACCCCGGTTATGAATATATTGATGCAGGAGGCAATTTTTTGATTCCAGGTGTGATTGATGATCAAGTACATTTTCGGGATCCGGGTTTAACTCACAAAGGCCAAATGAAAACAGAAAGTAGAGCTGCCGTGGCCGGAGGAATCACCTCTTTTATGGAGATGCCAAATACTATTCCCAATACCTTGACCCAGGAATTATTAGAAGAAAAATATCAATTAGCATCCCAAAAGTCCTTAGCCAATTATTCTTTTTATATGGGCGCTTCCAATGATAATTTGGAAGAAATTTTAAAAACCGATCCCCGTACTGTTTGTGGAGTTAAGGTTTTTATGGGCGCTTCTACCGGTAATATGTTGGTGGATAATGAAGAAACGCTTAAGGCTATTTTTAAAAATGCAAAATTATTGGTTGCTGTTCATTGCGAAGACGAACCGACTATTCAAAAAAATGTTGATATCTATCGCAAGGAATATGGTGAAGATATCCCAATCGAAAAACATCCTGAAATCCGCAATACGGAAGCCTGTTATTTGTCCTCTTCTTTTGCGGTTAACTTAGCCAAAAAGCACAATACCCGTTTACATGTCTTGCATTTATCTACTGAAAAGGAACTTGAATTATTTGATAATACGCTAGATTTAAAAGATAAACGAATTACAGCAGAGGTTTGTACTCATCATTTGTGGTTTTCTGAAAAAGATTATAAAGAATTAGGTACACGGATTAAGTGGAATCCTGCTATCAAAAAGGAAACTGATCGATTGGCATTATTTCAAGCATTACTCGATAATAAATTGGATGTTGTGGCTACTGATCACGCTCCTCATACACTAGAAGAAAAGCAAAATTCTTATTTTGAAGCCCCATCAGGAGGACCTTTGGTGCAACATTCTTTGGTTGCCATGCTTGAGTTTTATTTGGATGGAAAGATTAGTATTGAGCGGGTTGTGGAGAAAATGTGTCATGCGCCAGCTATCTGTTATCAGGTGGAAAAACGGGGATTCATTAAAGAGGGTTATCATGCTGATATAGCCATTGTGAACACGAATAAATCGTGGAAAGTTGAGACAGATAATATTTATTATAAATGTAAATGGTCTCCTTTCGAGGGGCAAACATTCCGCTCTAAAGTACTCCATACATTTGTTAGCGGTCATCTCGCATATAGTGAAAATGCATTTGATGAAAGCAAGAAAGGTCAACGTTTGTTGTTTAATCGATCTTAAATGAAATTGAAATTATTTTTATTATTTATTTTGTTTGCATTGATTTCTTGCAAGCCATCTACTATTTCAATGGTTGATGGATTTTATAAAAATGGAATTCCTGAAAAGATAAATTATTATTCAACGATTGATCGATCTGAGCTGATTAAAAAAGAACTGTATTATGAAAATGGTCAGCTTAAGTTAATCGGAAATTATAAAAACAATCGGAAGCATGGTCAATGGCTTTATTATTTTGAGAATGGCATCAAATCAAATGAATCTTGGTTTGTTAATGGTATACTTGAGGGTCGCTCAAGTTCATTCTATAAAAATGGACAATGGCGATCATCCGGTTATTACCTAAAAGGAGAACGCGTTCGTGTTTGGACCTATTTTGATGAAAATGGTCAATTAATAAAAAAAGTAGATTTTAGTCGTTAGCGTTTATTTAAGCTCCAACTCTAACCAAACTGGTAAATGATCGCTATAACCTCCATAATATCTTCCTGAAGAAGCCGTCCGGTTTGGTCGTTGATTTCCTCTATTATCCGTAAATATCATCCATTCTTTTCTGAGAATATGATGGGTGTTTCCGTTGACTTTCGTTTTGCTATCTGCAAGAACGAGATTTCCTGATACAATCATCTGATCAAATAAATCCCATGTTTTATAGAAAAGGGTTCCTTCATTATGCAGGTATTTTGCGAGCGACAGATTATACATTTGTTGTGGATTAATTTGCGTAGAAATACTGTCGCAATCTAATCCTTCTGTCAAACTCTTGTCTGTTGGATTATCATTCAAATCACCCATGATAATGATATTTGCATGCTCATTTTTATTGAGGATATCATCCGTTTTTTCTTTGATTAGTTTAGCGAGATAGATGCGTTTTGCTTCAGTCACCTCTTGTCCGCCATAGCGAGATGTCCAATGATTCACAAAAATATGAATGGTGTCTTTATTTGAAAGTAATCCTTTTGAGTGCAATATTTCACGGGTTGTATAGGCCGTGTCGAATGGAAATTGTATGTTGATCCATTCGTTTTCGAGAGGAGTATAGCTGTCTTTTTTATATAAAAGAGCCACATCAATTCCTCTAAAATCAGGACTTTCCTTATGAATGACCTGATAGTGATGATTGTTTAATGCTGAATTTTGGATTAAATCATCCAGTATTCCTCTGTTTTCAATTTCGCAAAGACCAATAAGTGCAGGAGAAACCTCATCAATCGAAAGCAACACCTTGGAAATATTTTCAATTTTTTGATTTACTTTTTTGGTATCCCAATCAAGTTTGCTCCCGGGTAAAAATTCGCTATCTTCAGTGTCAGGACTATCAATAGTATCGAACAAATTTTCTACATTATAAAAGGCAATTGAAATTGACTTTTCAGTAAAATCTGTGTTGCTGGAATCCTTAACAACTGGATTGCAATTTTGAATGACAAAAAGGATAGCAATGGCAAAGATGATGAGTCCTAATCTTTTCATTTTATTAAAGTTTATTGTTTTTTAATTTGGTGATGCTTCTTCGTTCTTTTTTGGTAGGTCTTCCGGCACCTCGCTCACGCCATTCCGGATTCATCTCGGTCATCATTATAAGTTTATCGTACTCGCTTTGTGGAGTGCGGTCGATCATATGATCGGGGACTAATTTAGCCCCAACCCGATTTTTAATGACGTTTTTTACTTCTGCTGTTTTGATGATGGGGTTTTGATGAATATCAATTATGTTTCCCACACTTACTTCTCTGGACGCTTTAACGGGTTTTCCGTCGATTTTTACATTGCCCTTTCTGCATGCTTCTGAAGCTTGAGATCGGGTTTTAAACAGCCTTACGGCCCAGAGCCATTTATCAATTCTAACGCTATCCACAACCTATTTTAATCTGAAATATATTTGAACGGGAACACCCGTAAAATTATAGCGTTCTCGAAGTTTATTTTCCAAAAATCGTCTGTAAGCATCTTTGACTTCTTCAGGGAAATTACAGAAAAAAGCAAAAGCCGGAAATTTTGTAGGCAATTGAGTAATGTATTTAATTTTTACATAACGTCCCCTTGATCCTGTTGGAGGAGGTTTGGCCTCGATAATAGGTAAAAAGTAATCGTTTAATTCGGAGGTAGACATACGGAGTGATTTATTTTTGTATACCTCATGAGCAACTTCCAGTGCTTTGAAAATACGTTGTTTGTTAAGTACTGAAGTAAATATGATTGGAACATCTTTAAAGGGAGCAATTTTTTCTCTTATTCGTTGTTCAAATTCAATATGAGTATTTGATCCTTTATCAATCAAATCCCATTTGTTTACAATAATGACAACGCCTTTTTTGTTTTTTTCTGCCAGGTGAAAAATATTTAAATCCTGACCTTCAAAGCCTTCTTTGGCATCTAAAACCAATAAACTTACATCGCTATTTTCGATGGCTCGGATGGAACGTAAAACAGAATAAAACTCAATATTTTCGGTGACCTTTGCTTTTTTACGAAGTCCGGCTGTATCAACCAACATAAAATCGAAACCAAAACTATTATAGCGAGTATTAATCGTATCGCGAGTTGTGCCTGCAATATTGGTTACTATGTTTCTTTCTTTTCCAATCAAGGCATTGATTAATGACGATTTACCAACATTTGGACGACCAACCACTGCGTATCTTGGGATCCCTAGTTCATCATCTTCTGGAATATCTTTCTGGAAATATTTAACAACCTCATCCAATAAGTCGCCTGTTCCACTCCCATTAATCGAAGAAATACAAAACACTTCTCCTAAACCTAAGGAATAAAATTCTTGAGCGTTTAAACTACGAGCATGATTATCAACTTTATTCGCAACTAAAACAACAGGCTTGCTGGTTTTGCGAAGGATTTTTGCTACATCCTCATCCATCCCAGTAATTCCAATTGTGACATCAACAATAAAAACGATGACTTCGGCTTCATCAATAGCAAGATCTACTTGTTTTCGAATTTCTTCTTCAAAAATATCATCCGAACCGATGACATAACCACCGGTATCAATCACGGAGAAATCAAAGCCATTCCATGTGGATTTTCCGTAATGACGATCACGTGTCACTCCACTTGTTTCTTCAACAATGGCTGCACGACTTTCAACAAGTCTGTTAAAAAAAGTGGATTTTCCAACATTTGGTCTTCCCACTATGGCTAAAGTATTACTCATGATTTTTTAGCTTTTAGCTGTTTGCTATTAGCTATATTATTGTTAATAAATGAATAAGCAAAATTAATGAATTACTGAATATAGCCGAAACGTCTTAACTGAGTGTCTTTATCGCGCCAGTCTTTAATGACTTTAACGCTAAGCTCCAGATATACTTGTTTGCCTACAAACTCTTCAATGTCTTTACGGGCGTCAGTTCCTAGTCTTTTTATTGCATTGCCTTGATGGCCAATAATGATTGCTTTTTGTGTTTCCCGCGCTACAAAGATAAATGCAATTATCCGAATAATCTTCTCTTCTTCTTTAAATGCTTCAATGGCGATTTCTGTACTGTAAGGAATTTCCTTTTTATAAAGCAATAATACTTTTTCGCGAATGATTTCCGAAACAAAAAAACGTTGTGTTTTGTCCGTTAATTCATCTTTTGGGAAATAAGCTGGATTTTCTGGAAGATTATCTGTAATTGTATTTAATACACTTTCGAGATTGAATTTTTTGAGAGCCGATACCGGAATGACTTTTGCCTGAGGGATTTTTGTCTGCCACTCATTCATTAAGGCGACTGCTTTTTCCTGATCAGCCAAATCAATTTTATTAATGACCACAACTACCGGAAGCTTCGAATTAATAATTTTTTCTAAAATTTCATCATTAATTGGATGATCATTCATTTCGGTGACAAGCAGAAAAATATCAGCATCAATCAATGCTGTTTCTATATAATTCATCATATATTGATGAAGTTTGTAATGAGGATCAACAATTCCTGGTGTATCTGAATACACAAT